>NZ_JBNNMF010000012.1:0-147015 GCF_050272495.1 Solibacillus cecembensis
GGCAAAATTAAAAGGCATGAGCCCGATACACTATCGAACTCATACCCAATTAGCTGCCTGAAATAACCGTGTCTAACTTTAAGGGGTCACTTCAAAAGTGTATCGGGAAGTGGTTTATCTATACTACTATAATTCATTAACGACAGAAGAAATCGCCAAAGTGTTAGATATTCCAGTGAATACAGTGAAAACTAGATTGAGAAGAGCAAAACAAAGGTTAGAGCCGATGATAAAGGAGGCAGAACTTGATGGAAGATAAGCGATTAAAAGATGCATTTTCTAATGAGTCGGACCAAGAACTACAATTTACGAAAGAGGATCGTCATAAAGTCTTTGAACAGATTCGTAAAATAGATAAGGAACCTCATAAACGAAAGCAGCAACTTATTTTTGTGAAAAAGCTGGCACCCGTAACCGTGTCTTTATTAATAGTAGGCTTATGTTTATTTTTGTTTATGCCATCCGTTCTCCCTGGAACCTTGAATAACGAACCGAACAGCGGTAATGCAAATGGACAAATAGTTGAAGAAGCTGATATTTCTACTACTTTAATTACGGTGAAGTCGAAGGAGATGGATGATCGAGCCTATCTAAATCTTCTACTTACTTATAGTAAAGATAAAAAGATAATGAAAGTTGCATCGCTCCCTAATGCCTCGTATGTGCCGGTAGCGGATAACGATGATGGGACTATTGAATACGATAAATTATTATTTGCATATAATTTTGGTGGTGCAGAAAGTGTAAGAACAGCCGTTTCAAAACTATTAGATTTGCCAATTGATTATTATACCGTGATCGATTTAGAAACCTTTTCAACGCTAATTGATTCGGTGAATGGGATTGAGTACGAATTGCCGGAAGATATGCGAGTAAGAGCGATAACACAAGTGGCATTTGATTTTGAAAAAGGGCAGAAACGTTTGAATGGCGAAGAAGTTGTGGCCTTAATGATGGCTGCTACAGTGAAAGAGGGAATCGGTTTGGATGAAGAGGACCTATTAAATTTAATGAATGCTGTTATGAATAAAACAAAAGATGAAATTTCACCAGGACAATTAAAAGAACTGTTTACTCAAATAGAAGCCAATGTATCGCTTGATTCGTTATTAGACAATCAAATCAAAATGGATTCTATCAAATCAGTTTCTTTAAGTGATGGAATGATAGCAGATCACATACCATTAAGTAGTACAACTGGCAAACACTTTTACCGATTTGAGGAGGATTTTTTAAATTCTGTTACAAAAGAGTTAACCACATTTAATTAAAATAAAATCATCTTTCCTAGGGATTTCTTAATGGAAAGATGATTTTTTGTTGTCTAGCATTATTGAAGTTGTGAAGAAATATACTAAAACTAGTGGCGCAAAATAGTTGAAGTAATCATTTGGTGATAAAATGAAAAAACGATAAGAAAATCAAATTTTTATCACAAACAAATGAAGGGAGAGTTTATATGGAAAATGATTGGGACAAAGCGATAGACTCTCTTTCAAAAATTAATGTTTCTTCAAATAAAAATAACAAGTCTGTAACGATAAGTGAAGTCCCTAATGATTTGAAGTGTATCGGTGTTGGGACAGATGCGGCTGTTTTTCAGTCTATTTCCACACCAGCATATGCGTTTAAAGTTTATGCCAAGGACAAAGTAAATAAAGTAAAAGTTGAAGCGAATGTTTATGAAATATTAGGGGTTTCACCTTTCTTTCCAACATGTTTTGCCTCATATGATGATTTCCTCGTATTAAGTTACGAAGAGGGAAAAACGCTCTTTGACTGCCTAGTACAAGGTATACACATTCCAGAAACAGTTGTAAATGAGGTGGAAGAAGCAAGGGAATATGCTCGGGAGAAGGGCTTAAACCCACGTGATATTCATTTGAAAAATATATTATTACAAAATGGCAGAGCCAAAATAATTGATGTCTCTGAATATGCACTTCCAGGTAATGATTTCAGGTGGGAGCATTTAAAAAAGGGATATGAGCAATACTATCATTTAATAGATGGAAATTCCGTTCCGTTGTGGTTAGTAGAAACGATTCGAAAGTTGTATAACGAGCAGGGGAAGCATTCTTCATATGAAGAATTTACAAAGAAGATTTCAAAGTTTTTTATTAAAAGCAATTGAATAAATCGGGACTTCGGAATTAAGTTATAGCCTCATGAAACGCTAAAAAAGAGCTCCAACCTTTGGCGAAATCAGGTTTACGTAACCTGGATCAACCAATGGAAGGAGCACGATGTTCATACCCATAAAATGTTTGGCCGTGCTGTACTTCAGTATGCGTAAAATATTTGTTATCAACTGCTTGTTTATCTACATTATCATTTGCCGCAAAAGCACCACCTACACCAACTGCTAAAAGACCTGCCGATAAAACCCCTGTAAATACCTTAGTCATCATCATAATAAATTACCTCCTTGTTTTTGTATCCTTAGATTACATGCGCATTGTGAAACGTATATGAAATGGCTTATTTCTTCAGAGTAATTTTAAAATCTTTTTTAAACATGACAAAATCGCGATTAGCGCTTCTTATTCTAAAGACCGTTTGTCAAATTAAGTGCAACAGTTCTTCCCGAAACGCCTCGTATGCAGTTTTCCAGCCAAGGCATTTCCTTGGCCGATTGTTAATGAAATGGAGTGCTTGGTTCATATCATCTAGTGTCACATGATCGAAATTTGTTTTCTTAGGGAAGAACTCGCGCAGTAAGCCGTTTCCGTTTTCATTACTTCCACGTTGCCAGGAAGAATAAGCATTCGCAAAATAGACTTGGATGTTTAGTTCTTTTTCAAGCACGTTGTAACAGCTAAATTCTTTTCCACGATCGGTTGTCGCCGTTTGGATTGCACCTTTGGGCAATTGTTGGTGTAACTGTTTGACGGCTGTTTCCATTGAGTTTGCGGAACGGTCTGGAATCAAAATACCTGTGTACCAGCGGGTTTTACGTTCAATAAATGTAGCCACGCAACCTTTAGCTTGTCCACGTCCAGAAACGACTGTATCTAACTCCCAATGTCCAAATTTTTCACGTTTACGGACTTCTTTTGGACGTTTTGAAATGGGCGTACCAATATTGAAACGCCCTCTTGTTTCACGAGGTTTCTGGCGTTTTCCTTTTTGGCGAAGAACTGTTAAAGGCATTTCTAATAAGCCGTTATAAATCCAACGGTAGATGCTTTTAAAGCTCAGTTTCCCCTGATACAAGCGGCCGACAATCTGTTCAGGTGACCACGTTTCGCCCAACTTTTTTTGAACAGCTTCTTTTAAATCTGGTGTTAGTTTTAGCTTCGCACCACAGTTCTTTTTATTCGTTTGATAGTGATTGTGTGCTACTTCGGCTGACCAATTTGTATGGCGATTCAGCTCTCTTGAAATGGTCGAGGGACTGCGTTTTAGCTGCTTCGCAATTTTTCGTTTGGAATAACCTAATTCAAGATAGGTTTCTATTTTAGCGCGTTCAGATATGGTAAGATGAGTATAGCTCATAACGATTTCTCCTTTAAATGTTGGTGTGGTAACTACATTTTATACGAGGTCGTTATGGGCTTCTTTTATTTTGTCTTCAAAGTGTTGCGCTTAATATTACAATTCATCTAAAAAAAAAAAGACGCCATCCAAAATACATTGGATAGCGTCTTGATATTTCGATTCGTTCTATGAAGGGTTTGTCGACCAAAGTCCCGCATGTTTTAATACAACACGTGGATGAAGTTTTAGCTGTGCAACCATTAAGTCTGCTAAATTTTCTGCTTGCATCACTTTTTCTGGATTGCCGTCTGTTAAATTGAGCTCGACAGCCATATCAGTTGCAACGGTACTCGGTGTTAATGTTGTAACGCGAATGTTTTTCTTACGTACTTCAAGCATTAATGACTCGCTTAGTCCGATAACTGCAGCTTTTGAAGCTGAGTATGCACTTGTAATTGGTGCACCTTTTTGACCAGCAGTTGATGAGATATTAATAATATCGCCTGTGTTACGCTCGATCATTTCCGGTAATACTGCACGTGTTGTGTAGTAAACCCCTTTTACGTTGACATCGATAATATTTGTCCATTCTTCAGGCGTTAAGTCCATGAAGCTACCGAATTTTGAAATGCCGGCATTATTTACTAAAATATCGATCGCACCAAGCTCGCCTCGGATTGATTCAACTGCTGCTGTGATAGAGTCTAAATCCGCTACATTTGCAGCCGCCATTGCTACCTTTACATTATACTGTTTAAGCTCCTCTGCAACTTGTTGTAAATTTTCAAACGTACGTCCAACAAGGCCTACGTGAACACCTTCTTGTGCAAAAGCTATTGCTGTTGCACACCCAATTCCACGCCCTGCTCCTGTAATTAATGCCACTTTTCCTGTAATTGTTTGCATATTTTTTGCTCCTTTAGATAAGATAGATTTATTATTATATGAAATAATGTGTAATAAACTAAAAAAATAATTGAGTAAGGTGCGTTTGATAAACCTGTTCTGATCACATAATTAATTACGCTGTTTTACTCCGAAATGATTCGTCTTTAAGACTAACTTCATTCTAGCTACAGTTTGCACTCTTGTGAAGAACGCACTTTTTTGTGCGGAGGTTACCAAATGGTTACTACTATAAGTAAAGGAGTAAATGTCCATGTCGGATACATTAAGAAAAGAGATTCAAGAAAGAATATTAAATCAAGATTATCATTGTGAAAAAGAACTTACCTTATCGATTATTAGTGGAAAATGGAAAGTTGTTATTTTGTGGCATTTAGGTGTAGAAGGGACGCATCGATTTAGCGAACTTCAAAAGCTTTTCCCGAAAATATCTCATAAAATATTATCAAATCAATTACGTGAACTGATTGAAGACGGGATTGTCCATAGAGAAGTGATTCCAGAAGTTCCTCCCAAAGTCGAATATTCAATGACTGAGCTTGGGATGACGTTATTACCAATCGTTGAGATGATGTATGAATGGGGGAAAAACCGAATAGATCAAATTAAACAAGAGAGATAGAACATCTAATTTAAAGGGTGGTATAAAATATGAAAATCCATAGAATAGATCATATAGGTATAACCGTCAATGATCTTCCTGCCGTGAAAGCATTTTTCCTTAATTTTGGTCTTGAAATACTAGGGCAAGGAAAAATTGAAGGCGAATGGGTGAAGCGGATGGAGCGGATAATCGGGCTTCAAGATGTTAAAGAGGAAGATGGACTGTTGCGAACGTCAGATATTGACGCAAATATAGAACTAGTAGTTTTGCGAACGCCAGATGGTAGCACAAATATAGAACTAGTTAAATTTCATACGCCTTCAAATGAAAATGGTATACAGCATCCTTTAGCAAATACTCTTGGAATTCGGCATATTGCTTTTGCCGTTGAAGATATTGAAGCCATTGTTACCAAAATGACAAAGAACGGTGCAGAGCTTATTGGTGAGATACAAAACTACGAAAATGTTCAGAAATTGTGCTTCGTTCGTGGCCCTGAAGGAATTATTTTGGAGCTGGCTGAGGAAATCAAATAAAGATATTAAGGAAACCTCGATCTATTGGACGTAGATCGAGGTTTTTCTTAATCAAAATATCGGTAGCAATAAAACACGAAATCCTTCTGTTAAGGGCAGAGTCAAATTTGATATACCTGTATAATTCTTTTATTTTACACCTCTTTATTTTGCTCTGAAAGCATTTCAAAAACTTGTTCAACGTCTTTATCCCCACGTCCCGATAAGTTGACGATTAGTATGTCGTCTTTCGATAATGTAGGGGCTAATTTCAATGTGTACGCAATGGCATGGGCGCTCTCAAGTGCTGGAATAATCCCTTCGCTTTGAGAAAGTACTTGGAAAGCAGCAAGTGTTTCAGCTCCTGTCACCGTTACATATTCTGCTCGACCAGTTACTTTTAAATGAGAATGTTCAGGACCAACCCCAGGATAATCCAACCCGGCTGCAATGGAATACGTTGGTTGGGGATTTCCTTCTTCATCTAAAAGCGTCAAACATTTAAAGCCATGAATGACCGCTGGAACACCTTCTGTTAATGAAGGAGCTTCTGCTGGCTCAACACCGATTAAGCGTATTTTTTCCTCTGCAAGGTAATGGGCAAACGCACCTATAGCATTACTTCCACCACCTGTACATGCAATCACTGCTGTTGGCAACTGGCCTTCCTTTTCGAGAATTTGGCGTTTTGATTCCTCACTAATGATAGATTGGAAATGCTTCACCATCGTTGGAAATGGGTGTGGTCCAACTACTGAACCCATTAAATAAAACGTATTTTCATAGTTTTCCACTAAGTCGTCTAAGGCTTCATCTACTGCATCTTTCAAGCGACCTTGCCCTTTATCAACTGCTACTACCGTTGCCCCTAACAACTCCATACGGAATACGTTTAAGGCTTGTCGTTCTGTATCTAATTTCCCCATATAAATCGTACAAGGGATACCGAATAATGCACATGCAGTCGCAGTCGCAACACCATGTTGTCCAGCCCCTGTCTCTGCAATAATACGCGTAGCTCCCATACGTTTTGCAAGTAAGATTTGTCCGATTACGTTATTGATTTTATGAGCGCCTGTATGGTTTAGATCCTCACGTTTTAAATAAATTTTTGCACCACCTAACTTTTCCGTTAAATTGGCCGCAAAAGTCAGTGGATTTTCTCGACCTACAAACTCTTTCAGATAATACTTGTATTCTGCTACAAATTCCTCGTCGTCTTTATAATGGTTGAATTGCTCCGTTAAGACATTTAATACGTTTTGTAATGCAGGAGGTACGAAACTACCACCGAACTCTCCAAAAAAACCCTCTTGTTGTTCTACTTTTTGTTCTAAACTCATACTAATCAAGTCTCCTTTTCTAATAAACGATATAGTGTATTTATATTCTTAAAAAGATTTCTATATTCTATATAGACAAAATTAGTTAAAATATTACATTTATACCGATTTTAAAATTCTCAATCCATGAAAAGTGGGTCGTTTTTTTATCTCAAATGTAGCAGTTGTTGAAGTTAGAAATCCTTTTATACGTATCAAGTTATTTAGTTATTTCATCTAATAGTTACTGGGTATTATACCCACCTAATTGATATTGACAATCATTCTCAGTTAGGATACGATATTTTAGGATATTAGAGGAGGAAAGAAATGAGTAAATATAAATTAATATTGCCTAGTATAGTAGGGATTGTGGCATTAAGTTTAGTCGGTTGCCAAAGTGCTGATGGTGACCAGAAGAGTAAGGAAAGTGAATCTGAAGGCAGTGCAGCAGTAACTATTGTTGACGGTAGGGGTAAAGACGTTGTTCTTGAGGACGGATATGCAAAAAATTTCGTGCTGTTTCCAAATGAGGGAACTGAGGTATTCTCAATAACTCAATCAACTGAGCCTTTCTTAGGTATGAGAAAAAGCGATCAAGATTCGAATATTGCAGGTGGTGTTGTTGCAAAATATTATCCTGAACTTTTAGAGGTGAATTCTAACATCGTTGATGCAGAAGGAGATATGCCAAATGTTGAGGAAGTTTTAACTATGGCTCCTGATGTTGTTTATCAATGGAAATCGAGAGAGGCTTCAATTAAACCACTTGAAGATGTTGGTATTGATGTTGTTGCTTTAAACTGGGGTACTTATGAAGATGATATTGAAAGATATACATTATATGGTGAGGCTCTAGGAATGCAAGATAGAGTAGAAACGGTTTTTGCACACCATGACAAAACAAAACAAGCTGTTCTTAAGGTAACTGAAAATCTAACAGAAGAAGAGCAACAAAATCACGTTTTTGTAAGTCATATGAATGAAAATCAAATCAATGTTTGGGGAACAGAACTCCCTCACACTGCTGTGCATAAAGTGGAAAATGTTGCCTATACAAAAGGTAATATCACTGACACAGGTGCTGATATAAATGCAGAGACCTTGCTTGAATGGAATCCAGATATGATCGTTATTGGAGAGTGGGCATCGGATATTACACCCGACTTTTTCTATAATCATCCTGTCCTTAAAAATTTGACAGCAGTTAAAGAAAAAAGAGTTTACAAAAGTCCTACAGCGTCATTACTTGATAATCCAGGAATTAGCTGGTACTTCTATGCTTCTTTAGCGAATCCCGACAAATTTAAAGATTTTGATATGCGTAAGCAAGTACGTGACGATTATAAACTGCTATATAATGTCGACGTAACTGAAGAAGATATTGATAAAATTTTAAATGTTGAGGAAAACAAAAATAGTAAATACTTTGAAATGTTCATGCAGTAAGGAGGGGCTATAATGGTAAAAGACAGACGAAAAATTCAAAAGAACTTTTACATATTATCCTCTATTACATTGACTGTATTAATGATAGCTGCGATTTGTATAGGAAGATATACAATTTCTCCATTAGATGTTTTTTATTCACTAATAAACCCAACGTCTTTCTCAGACGCTACGATTCCAGTAGTTGTACAAGAAGTTAGAATTCCTCGTGTACTATTAGCTGTAGTTGTAGGAGCGGGCATTGCAGCTGCTGGTGCTGCATTGCAGGCGATTTTTGGAAACCCGCTTGTAAGTGAACATATTTTAGGCGTCTCATCTGGAGCAAGCTTTGGAGCAGCACTAGGAATTTTAACAATCGGTACAACGTTTGGTATTCAGACTTTGGCCGTACTGTTTGGATTTTTAGCGATGTACCTTACGTATAAAATCGCAAGAAGACGTGGGCGTATTACAGTTCTTATGCTAGTTCTTGCGGGAGTTATAACAAGCTCCGTATTCGGTTCGGGAGTTTCCTTGTTAAAGTATTTTGCAGATGCAAGAAATGAACTTCCTGCTATCACCTTTTGGTTAATGGGATCGCTTGCTAGTCCGTCTAAGGAAACGATTATTAGAACTATGCCTAGTATTTTGATTTCTTTAATTTTCTTATATAAATACAGATGGCAGTTAAATCTACTTTCTTTAGATGAGGAAGAGGCAATTTCCTTAGGCGTAAATGTAAAAAGAATGCGTATAGTTATCATATTTTTCACAACGGTTATTGTTGCGGCAATCGTATCTATTGCGGGTGTTATTAGTTTTGTAGGGCTTATTATACCGCATTTTACTCGAATGATAGTAGGAACAGACAATAAGCATTTATTACCTGCCTCTATGATTATGGGAGCTATATTTATGCTGATTACAGATACACTCGCAAGGTCTCTAACAGGTTCAGAAATTCCACTATCTATTTTAAGCTCACTACTTGGTGTGCCGTTCTTTATATATCTGCTAAGAAGAACAGGAGGAATTTGGGATGATTAAAGTGGAAAACCTTAATTTTCAATACCCTAACTCAGATAGACAGATCTTTGAAGATTTATCCTTTAACGTAAAAAAAGGAGAAACATTGGCTATTTTAGGAGCAAACGGGATTGGAAAGACAACATTTGTAAAATGCTTATTGGGATTTTTAGAATATAAATCAGGGAATATTTTAATAAATGATGAATCTATTAAACAAATGTCTGCAAGTAAGTATTGGAAACTAGTAGCCTATGTTCCACAATCTAAAAGAATGGCATTTGGATTTACAGGGCTTGAAATGACCGTGATGGGTTTATCTCCACATGTAAAAATGGGGAAACTCCCTAAAAAGGAGGATTACGACAAAGCTTATGAGCAATTAAAAAAGTTAGGTATTGAGCATTTGAGTGAACAAAACTGCAACAAAATGAGCGGTGGCGAGCTACAAATGGTTTTAATAGCAAGAGCCCTTATCAAGAACCCTAAAATACTAATAATGGACGAGCCTGAGTCTCATCTAGACTTGCGAAATCAACTAAAAATATTGAATATTATCGAAGAGTTAAATGGACTAGGTGAATATTCTATTATAATAAATACACATTTCCCGCATCATGCTTTTCGTATAGCACAATCAACATTGCTTTTAGGTAAAGAGGGGTATATTTTCGATAAAACTGAAAATGTTGTTAACACAAAAAATTTAAGAGATTATTTTGGTATTAATTCTGAAATATTGTCGTATGAACATGCAGAGAAATCTTATTCAGCAATATTACCAATAGATCTACACAAATTTTAATGAGGTGAGGTGTAAAAATGAAAAAAATCGCTTATGTTACAACAGGAACAAGCGCGCAGTTAATAAGCTATTGGGATTATGCTCATTACATGGATCAATTAATTTATGCGGATGACCTTCCTAACTTTAACCTAGAAGAATTTGATGCAGTAATTCTTTCTTGTCATTGTCAAAGTGACCGCATTCTTCCGCATAAAAAACAACTTAACAATTATGTTAAAAATGGAGGCTTTCTCTTAATTTTTGCACTTAACCATGTTGATCAACTTTTAGATGTTGTAAATATAGAATGCGTCAATTCAAAAATAAAGGATTGGCTTTGGTGGACTAAGCCAGATGGTAAAATAGAGCTGTTTGTTCCGGAAAATACAAATCACTCCTTTTTTGAATATATGAAGCCTGAGCATTTACGATGGCACTGGCATGGGGCATTCAAGGGCAATCATAAAGGGACAACATTGCTTGCAGTAGAAGATACGGATGAGTCAGTTATCGTTGATTTTAAGGATTTAGAAGGTGGGGGTAGAGTTTTTATCACAACACTAGACCCACATAGTCATAACGGTCAACGATTTATGCCAGTAACTACGAAACTGCTTCAAGAGTTTTACCCTTGGATTAATAACGAGCTTGGTATTGATAGAAATAACATAAAACCGTTTAAAGTGGCTTATTTACAAACAACGGGGATAGACTCGGAGAATACTCGTCCATTCCTATCGAATACCTTTAAAGGTACTAACGGGCAAATAGACTACTTCGGTGTACGTCCTATTCCAGATGAAGTTTGGGAATGTGACATCATCTATATCCCTAGTATTTGTGACCAAATATTAATGCAACAATATTCGGATAAAATTATGGACTATGTTAAAAATGGCGGACAACTAATACTAAATATTGAAGTGGCTATATGCTGGCTTCCATTTTTAAAGCCATTCCGAACTGTACCTCCAGTGCCATATACTAATTTAAAAGTAAAGGTAGAAAATGATCCATTTGAATTTTTTAAGAATATGCCAGATGACTTTGATGGTTGGAGCGGTATAGTAGGTCAGTATTCAAGAGGATTTACTGAATTACCTGATTATGCTTTAGGTCTCACATCTATAGGGGCGGAAAATGCAAAATACTCATCGGATTATATATGGCAATATCCTTCATTAGATGGTAGTGGTGGAAAGGTGTTCGTACATAACGGTGATAATATGGTGCGTTATCCTGATCATGGAGAACATAAAGAATGCCTTGTTCGTGACATTTGTGTAGGGCTAATGAAATATCGCAAAGCAGTTGTGCCATTTGCTGGAGTGCAAGTACAAGGATAATTTATACATTTAACTTTTTTAGGCGTTTTTTATCTATTAGCAATCTATTTAGAATTCTACATGAATTATCAGGACTTAACCCACGAATTTTGATCAATCTTTGTTCAAAATACGCGGGTTTTTTCTATTGTGAAATCAATGTTCTTTTATCGAATTTTATTCAAAATAAAATTAGATTGTAAAGCTTACTTGACATGGGAATTGATGTAAAGTAAGCTTTACTTATTAAGGAATGTACAGTTTACTTTACATTAAGTTAGGAGGAACTATGAAAAACCGAATTCGTGAATTAAGGAAAGTGAAGCAGATTACACAGGAAGAATTGTCTAAACAAGTTGGTGTTTCAAGGCAGTCGATCATTGCAATTGAATCGGGGAAATTCAATCCATCTATTGAGCTTGCATACAACATTTCCAAGGTTTTCAACTGCACGATTGAAGAAGTGTTTATATTCGAAGAGGAGGGAATGTAATTATGGAAATTTCTATCGGTGGCATGATTGGATTATACGGAGGGATGCTTTGCGGGCTTCTTGGCTGGTGGTTTGGACGAAAAAAGGCTAGAGAGAACAGAGGGTTAGATGAGTTATATTATCATATTTGGCAAAGGGCAAGATCGTATGCATGGTATGCGACATTAGGAGCAATTTATATTTTCTTTTCACTCATCATGTTTGGGGTTGAATTAAGCGCGGCAATGGTTTTAGCTCTTATTTTATTAATACACTTAGGCAGTTGGGCAATAATCGGGATGATTTTGACAATCAATATGACCGTTTCCCCATCTAAACAACTTTCTCGTGTGGCAATTGCCTGGATTGTCGTTGCTTGTTCATTTACTTTATTTACAGTCCTCTCTATTGTGACAGGTAACTGGCTATTTTTATTGTGGAGTATTTTGCCTAATGTAGTTGCACTGACTACTGTTGCACTGGCTACTAGAATAAAACCGGTACAAAAGAATATTGAATAAACTTCTATTAAAGAGGTTGTCCCTGAAATGTTGAAAACAATTTTAGGAACAACCTCTTTAAAATTTTACTGTGAAAATGCGTCTGAATAATGGACGACACCTTGTACATTTTTAAGCGAGTTTTCAGCTAATTCTAAAGACATAAAAACTTCAGAAGGTACTTCAAATGGCGCCCGTATATTCCAGCTACTAGCTTGTTTAAAGCCGAACTTTGGATAGTAATCTTTATGTCCTAAAACAATGACCGATTGATAACCAAGCTCTTTTGCCATCTTTAATGCTTCCTGAATTAATTGGCTGCCAATACCTTTTTTCTGATGCTCAGGTGCAACACAAACTGGGGCAAGTGCTAAAGAATCTGCAATGTTTTCTCCATTTACAATTGTAATTTTAGATAAAAGAATGTGACCAATGATTTCATTGTCTTGATCTATTGCTACTAATGAAAGTTCAGGAATAAATGCATCTGATTGTCTAATTCGATTTACGAGTAGGTGTTCTTTTTGATCGCTATATTCTTCATCTAAGAAAGCTTTTCTAATAACTTCTTCAGTCGTGCTATACTCTTCCGTGCGCTCTGACCTAATTAAAATTTCCATGTGTAGTCTCCAATTATTTTAATAAATTTCTTTATATTTATTTTTTAAATCATACTTACCATATTGCATTATCCACTTTCTTAATTCAACTTTCAACCTTTAAATCATACGTTTTAATACATCCGCATAAGCCTATCATTTTATTTTAACTTTCCTTTATTACGGCAAATACGCCTGTGGTTAAAGTACATTTCATTACAAACCTTATAGTGAACGTAGCATAAATAACCACATATGAAGCAAGAGATGCCTCTTATCTAATTAAAAAAACCTCTTGTCACAGAATTTACATTGTTAGGAAATGGATATGGTAAAGTTATGGTAATGGGGGAATGCTCGGATGAAAATTCACTTAGTAATTAACAATGAGCTTGAAGAAACTGAAATTCATATTCATGCAAAAGAATACAATGAGCAAATTGAGCAATTGATGAGGCAATTACGATCAACACAAGTTTCAAAGATGATTGACGGTTATTTAAAACAAGAAATCCACATGCTCAAGATCGATGAAATTTATTCAATCTATGCGGATGGACCCAAAGTTTACTTACAAACAGAGGAGCAGGAGTTTGAGGCAAAGAAGAAATTGTATGAGCTTGAAGAACAATTTGCGAAGGATTTTGTTCGTGTGAATAAATCGACATTGATTAACCTGAATAAAATTGCCTCAATTCAATTAGCGACGATTGGAACGACACAAGTTCTTTTAGATAATGGTGTTTCAATCCATATTAGCCGGAAATATTTAAAAGAATTGAAAGTACAATTAGGAATTGGAAGGGGGTACTAACATGCGATATTTTCGTATTTTAATAATTAGTGTACTCATTTCACTAAGTTGCTCTTATATCATCATGTCATTAAGTATTTTCGCATCTAATGAAGTCATGACTGGACAGCAATTAGTAGAAGAAGTCATTATCGCAATCGTATTGGGGATAGCAATTAGCGTTATATCGCAAATTTTCGAAGTTGAACGAATTCCATTTATAGGTCAATTATTAGTGCACATTTTAGGGATTTTATTTTGTGTATTCACTGCGGGGTATTTTGGAAATTGGTATGATGTTTCGAATGTATCGACAATTATAGTTGTACTGATCGCTACAATTATCATTTACATTGGTACTTGGTGGGTTATACAAAACTTAATAAAAAAAGATATAGATGAACTGAATCAAACGATTAAAAAGAGACGTGGTGAACTGAAATGAAGAGCATTATACAGGTGGAAAATTTGCACAAAGCATATGGTCAGCATAAAGCTGTAAAAGGAATTTCATTTACAGTTGAAGAAGGTACGCTCTTTGCATTTTTAGGAACAAACGGTGCTGGTAAATCTACTACGATCGAAATTTTATGTACATTATTGCAAAAAACGAGTGGTACGGTTCGTATTAATGGCTATGATGTAGATGAAAATAATCAGGCGAACATTCGAAAGTCAATCGGCGTTGTTTTTCAACAAAGCTTGTTAGATGATAAATTAACTGTTCAGGAAAATATTTTACATCGAGGGAAAATGTATAGTTTATCGAAAGATCAATTACAGCAAAACTATCAATTTGTTTCTACCTATTTACAATTGGCTGATATTGAACAGAAAAAATACAGTGCATTATCAGGTGGTCAAAGGAGACGGGCTGATATTGCAAGAGCATTAATTCATCGCCCCGGGATTTTATTTTTAGATGAGCCCACTACTGGGTTAGATCCTCAAACGCGCCAATTTGTTTGGCAGGCCATAAAAAGATTGCAACAGGAGACAAATATGACGGTGTTTTTAACAACACATTATATGGAGGAAGCAGCCGTTGCAAATCAGATTGTTATTTTAAAAAATGGAGAAATTGTTGCTGAAGGGACACCGGATGCATTAAAAACAAAGTATGCCTATGACCAGCTAGAAGTTGTTTTTCAAAATATAGCTGAAGGGGAAAAGTGGCTACAACAAAATGAGTTAACCTTTACTGTGCGAAACGGTATTTATTCGATTCGAGTTACTTCTACTATGCATGCTTTGACAGTATTAAAACAAGTTGAACCATTGCTCGCATCATTTGAGGTAATTAAAGGCACGATGGATGACGTATTTATTCATATTATGCATGTAGGAGAGGCGGTTTAATGGAAGCATTAATTAGTTTAGTAGCTAGGAATAATAAAATGTTTCGCAGAGATAAAACACAAGTATTCTTTTCATTATTATCTATCATCATTGTGATTGCTTTATACGGTATCTTTCTACAAAAGATGCAAGTTGATGCCATCGAACAGGTGACAAAAGCTACTCCAGAAACAATAACAATGGTAAATGAATGGTTAGTTGCGGGTTTATTATCAATGATTGCTGTTACAACGACACTTGGTGCATTTGGAATCGCTATACAGGATCTTGAATCTAAATCCGCAGCCGATTTTTTGACTGCACCTATTTCTAGAGCAAAAATTCAACTTAGTTATGTATTAAATGCTTTTATCATCGGATTTATCCTTTCATTCATAGCCTTTATTGCATGCGAAGTTTTTATTGTTGCAACAGGTGGTCAGCTATTAAATGTTACGGAAATGATGAAAGTAATAGGACTATTAATATTATCTGTCTTACTAGCAAGTACATTGAATATGTTTCTTGTATTATTTGTTCACTCGCAAAATGCGTATTCGACATTAACTACATTTGTTGGAACATTAATAGGCTTTCTCTGTGGTGTGTATGTTCCTTTTGGTGTATTGCCTAGTTTTGCACAAAATCTAATTATGTATTTTCCTATCAGTCACACAACAGTTCTTTTACGCGAGGCATTTATGCAAAATTCGATTCAAACGGTTTTTGCGGGTGCTCCAAACAAACTAGTAGAAGAATATAAAATCAACTTTGGCGTCGTTTATGAAATGAATGGCAATTTACTAGCTTCTTCAACGAGTTTACTTATTATAGTAGGAACAACAATCGTACTTGCAGCGTTATCCATCCTTCTATTTAAAAAGAGAAAATATAAATAATTATATATAAAAAATAAGGTCGCTCTGTGATGGGCGGTCTTATTTTGTATATAAACGGTTATCTAAATAATGACTTTCATCCACAGTATTTCCCTATATTTAAAAAATAGTGAACCTTTTCCAAGAGTCACTTGTTTATAATGTATAACGTGAAGAAAGGGGTGCCTCGAATTGACCGAACGAGAATTATTCGATGCATATAACAAAGACGTATACCGCACCTGCTATTACATGCTGCGGAACAAACAAGATGCAGAGGATATTTGCCATGACGTGTTTATCACGATTTTTCGTCAAGATTGGAAAGATGTTGAGCATACACGGGCATGGATTATGCGCATTGCGATGAATCATTGCTTAAATTTACTGAAAAAGAATCAAACCCAGCGTGAAAAACAGGAGCAGATTCAATGGTCCCATGAACAAACTACGGCAACAATTAAATCGGTAGACACAATCCTATTAGAGAAGACTGTTGCAGCGGAATGGGAGGAACTTTTGAAGCAACTTCCAGATAAATTAATGGCCGTTGTTACCCTCCGCTATATCGGTGAGTTATCGATGGTGGAAATCGCTGAAATTTTAACAATACCTGTAGGCACAGTGAAGTCGAGGCTTCATAAGGCATTGAAGATTTTGCGTAAAAAGCTTGAATCGAATAACAACTCATGGTTGAAGGGGGAGAATCAATTTGGAACGCTTTGAAAAGAAGATTAAAAATGAAATGAAGAACTCGGATAATATATCTTATCCAGATTTTGATCAAATGTGGAACGATATTCAGCAGGATGAATTGAAAACAAATGGAGGCAAACCAGTTGTAATTGTTCCTCGAAAACGAAAACGATTTGCTTTAATAGCGGGTTTAACCGTTGCATTATTGGCGACACCTGTTTATGGAGCACTAACTTATGACTGGTCCAACATACTTTCCTATAGAGAAGGGATTCAGACAGCATTAGAACAAGGATTTGGACAAACAATCGAGCAATCCATAACAAAGAACGATATTACGCTAACCGTGCATACAGCATCTATAGATGATAATCGAACGTTTTTATTGTATAGCATAAAACCTAATGCGTCATGGAGTGGAAAGGGTATTAGATTTGAACAAATTGGATTGAAAGATCAAAATGGTAATTTAATTGAAGGGAATTATGTGCACGAGTGGAACGATGAACTCGGTGTGTTCCAAGGTTTTTTTGAAACGGACTGGATAGCGAAAGAGAAGACTACGAATGTTGAGTTTGTGATAGAGAATATTAAGTTCATAGGCGATACAAGTCGACCAATTAACTATGATCCTAACAATTCCGATACGCAGTTTTTCAAAATTCAGCAGGATGGAATTGATAGTGTGACATTGCAAGCTTTTGAGCAACCTGAAGAAAAAACACTCCTTCGAACATCCATCATGTTTACAGATAATAAAATGGCAAGTGAAAGTTGGACCCATATTGAAGTAATGGATGACATGAATCAACCGATTGAAAAAGCTGGAATCTCCATTTCTGGAACCCCTGGAGCAAAAGGAGAATACTTAACCCAGCAAGTATTTAAAACGGACAGCTTACGTGCAGAAAATGCTAAATTTCAGTTAACTTATGATCAAACACTAGAAACTACTAATGGCATTTGGAATATAAATTTAAATTTAGAAAAAAACCAATTGAAAAATGCATCATTTAAAGAAGTATTAAATATTCCAATGGACAATATGCCGATGGAAAGAAAAATTCGCGAGATGACGGTAACACCAACTCAAGTTCGCCTCATCATTGAAGGTAGAGGTAGATATTACACTTTCCCTTACACAGATTATCAACTGGATATAGGGGGAACTCTGTTACCTGGGTATATGCTAGATCTAGATAAAAGGATGGGTCCTAACGAGATGGAACTACGCTTTGAAATTGCTGGGATTGATGCGATGTCCTTAGCAAATCAACCGATGACGTTTATCGCCAAGCACCGTATCAATGAAGCTGAAGGCGACAACAATCCGATACGTTTGACGGATATATCAGCGGAACCTCAAAGTTTAACAACCCATATTGCGGGATATCCGATTTCATGGACTTATTATATGAAGGATAATAACCTCTATGTGGAATCTTTAAGTTCAGACACAATATTCGGTGGAGTTGTTCAAACCTATTATCTCGACGGTAGAGAGCGACAATATGGAATGCCCGCTATTCAGGGGATATTTGGCAGTGAGAATAATAAAAGAATGGACGTGTATGAGAATTTTGACAAGACCGAGCTCGACATTTTCATTTCGAATTATACAACCCATGATCACGATGATGTACTACGAGTTCCGCTTAAGGCTGTGCTTGAGTAAAGAGTCGGCAATGTAATAGATTTTCATTTCTGATTACGATGAAGAACCAATTGAATAGTTGCTGAAATATTTTTACAACTCGAATCCGTTTGCTTATAATCGAAATAAGCGAACGGATGTTTTTGTTCACGGGATGTTATTCTTAAAATTAAATGTAAGTAAAAAGTAGATAGCTTATTTACTATTGGGGGAAACGCATTTGAAACAAATTATTTACTTATTTAGACATGGAGAAACTGAATTAAATTTAAAAGGGCGTTATCAAGGAGAAATTGATTCAGCTTTAACACCAGATGGTATTGAACAAGTAACGAAGAATGCAAAGTTATTAAAAATGCTTATAGAAAAACCTGAAGAATGGACGTTTATTTCTAGTCCTTTAGGAAGAGCCGAACAAAGTATGAATATACTATGTGATGTTTTAGGTATCGACAAAAGCAAAGTGATAAAGGATGACCGATTAAAAGAAGTTTCTGTTGGTAAATGGGCGGGTTTAACGATAAAAGAAATCGAAATGTCTTGGCCAGAACTTCTGGAAAATACTAATAGCTTCAATTGGTATTTTAATTCTCCTAATGGTGAGAGCTATGACTCAGTTGTCGAGAGAGTATCTGATTGGTTACAATCTATTCGAAATAAAGAAAAAGTAATCGTGATGTCTCATGGACTTACGGGAAGAATAATAAGAGGCGTATTTCAAGATTTAGCACAGGATCAAGCGTTAGTTCTGGAAGTATCTCAAAATACATTTTTTAAACTAACAGATAAGCAAATAGAAAGATATTGTTCGGAGTATGATGAGTTTTATTGAAGAATAGTTAAGAACAAAAGAATATGTTACCAACGACTGCTCTCTGTAAGGGATGAATATATATCATTCGTAAGGATAACTTATAAGTAGGAGGTGTGATAAATGGCAATTCGGATTTTATTATTACTACTATTTATGAGCTTTAGTTTTTCAATAGGTGCATCTGCTGAAGTTCCACTTAAAGCTGCCTTTATACGAGATCATCAGCTGTGGATGAAGGATGGTGATAAAGAAACACAGCTTACAAAAGGTACGTATGTTTCTAATCCACAGTGGTCAAAAGATGGTCAATTTATTGCGTATACTGCAGGTGACAAAAGTGGCAAAAACGAGAACTTGTTTATTTATGACTTAAAGAAAAAAGAAAACTATTTGCCATATATCTCAATTGAAACAAGCGATTATAAATGGTCGCCAACATCCAATCAACTCGCATACAATTCGGGTGGTGTCTTAAATGTTACAAAAACAAAGAATGGGCGTCCACACGGTTTTGAAAATGTATCTTTAGGTGTGAGTGATTTTGAATGGTTCCCGAACGGAAAAGAGTTTATCGTTTCATCGGAATCCAATTTGCTTCCTACTGGATGGGAACCAGTACGTCTATTTACAGTGCCCGTAGATGCAAATCTTGATTCGAGTAAAATAAAGCCTTTTTACACCGTCCAAACAAACACCAATGACTTGTTTGCGATCGATGCACAATATTTTAAGTGGAGTCCGGATGGCAAATGGGTTAGTTTCTTATTAACACCAACTGCATCTTGGTCCGCTGATAGCAATACACTATCTGTCCTTTCTTCAGTAGGTACTGATTTTCAGGTTATAGGAAAAATGCTTGGGAATGAAAATTGGATCAAGTGGTCTCCTACAAAAAATCAACTAGCATTCATATCGGGGGAAGGGAGATTTTATGTTGAAAACAAAAATGTAGCTGTTGCAGATATTCCTTTACCAAATAAACCTAAAGAATACACACCAAAAGGATATGTTGACCTTGATTTAGAATGGCTTTCTCCAGATGAAATAATTGTTGCGCGGGCAAAAGAAAACAAAGCGTGGAATGAGGGACCAGTTCCAAGTATGAATACAGCGCTCTATTTAATTAATATTAATACAGGAGAACAAAAGCAGCTTACCTTTCCAAAGAACAATAAAATAGATAATTTTCCTCAAGTGATTGGTTCAACGATTACATGGTATCGAACATCTGATAAAGAAAACACGGGGGATGTTTGGGTTAAAGATAATATAGGTGGCCAAGAACATCGATGGTTAAAAAATGTAGACATGGCACCGACGTTTTTCTATAAAAAATAACGAGAACAATCTCGGAGTATATATATAATTAATGCATGAGGGGGGCTGTAATTACAGTTCCTTTTTTTGCAATTAAAGATGTTGTTATAGTTTTTTGTATATATAATACCTAAATATGGTAAAATAGCAAAAATAGATTATAACTAAAGGGGAAACGTAAATTGATAAAGAAATGAAAGGAGAATGAAAAGTGAACATGCCAGCAAAGTTAAAACAAGGTGATGAAATTCGAGTGATAGCACCGAGTCGCAGTTTGAAAATATTATCGGATGAAGGGATTCAACTCGCAAAAAGTCGACTAGAGGATTTAGGTTTTAAAGTAACGTTTGGGAAGTATGTAGGGGTTTGTGATTTACAAAGTTCCTCTTCGATTGAACAACGAGTTGAAGATTTGCATGAAGCTTTTGCAGATAAAAATGTAAAAGGAATTTTGACGGTCATTGGTGGGTTTAACAGTAACGAGCTGCTCCCTTATATCGATTATGAATTAGTAAGGGCAAACCCAAAAATTTTATGTGGGTTTAGTGATATAACAGCACTTACCACAGCTATTACTGCTAAGTGTGATTTCATTACATATTCAGGACCACATTTTTCGAGTTTTCAAATGACAGGAATGCAAGATTATCAAACAACTCACTTTAAAAAATGTTTGATGAATGAAGAGGCTTATGAAGTAGTGCCTTCATCTAAATGGAGCGATGATTTATGGTTTTTAGATCAAGACAATCGACTGTACGAAGAATCAAAATGGAAAGTCTATTCGGAAGGCGAGGCGACAGGTGAACTTTTTGGCGGAAATTTATGTACATTGAATCTTTTGCAGGGCACGGAATATATGCCCGAATTAAATAATTGTATTTTATTTGTAGAAGATGATGAATTAATAACGCCAGAATTGTTTGCAAGAGATTTAACTTCCTTGTTACAAGTGACAAAAGGGTTAAGGGGATTATTAATTGGCCGATTCCAACGAGTATCAAAGGTGACAGAAGAACAAATTCATTTTATTTTAGATAAGCATCCACAACTAAAAGACATTCCTGTATTTTACGATATCGATTTTGGTCATACACAACCGATTGCAACGCTGCCTATTGGTGGAACAGTTCGTATCGATTCAAATGGAATGAAGTTTGAAATGATTAAGTTTTAATGTAAATTCGACTAGGTCGTCACTATATTCGAAATTATGGTAGACCGCCATTATTGAAAGGGGATAACAATTTGAATCAGTCTTTATTAATTATTGATGCACAACAAGAACTAATTGATGGAAATGAACAGGAGAGCCCTATTTATAATAAGGGGCAGTTAATTAAAATTATTAATGATGTCATTGGGCAAGCAGTTAAATCTAATATAGAAATAATATTTGTTAGAGATTTAGATGTTGCTGAAGGGAAAGGGAGCGGTTTTGAAATACATAATGAAATCATAATTCCTGTAGGCTCAAAGTTTTTTAATAAGTCAGCGACAAATTCGTTTTATGGTACGGGTCTTTTAGAACATTTGAAGAATCAAAATATAAACCACATAGTCATTTCAGGTTGTGAAACGCAGCATTGTATAGATAGTGCTGTTAGAACGGCAACTATTAATGGAATTGATGTGACGCTAGTATCTGATGGACATTCCACTAAAGGGAATAACGTGTTAGAACCAAAGCAAATTATAGATCATCACAATGTTACTTTACATGGTCATTATAACGTCGACAATTTTTCGATTGTTAGAGGTTCTAAGGAAGATTTGTTTAATCCGACACACGATACTTATAGGTGAAAGAACGTTTAAGAGAGAACACTTCTTAGGTTTTTCACTCGGTATAGAATATTAATAGGAAAATCAAATAGCGATGCATCCGCAGTTTTTGCAGAAGCATCGCTATTTTTTAGTAAACCCGAATTCCTAAAACTCAAAGCGGCAAATCCTTTCGTTTAAACACTTCCAAACTCGCAATATAAAGCACAATGCCAATACCTAAAAGAATGCCAAACTTCCACCAATAATTTTCACCTTCTAAAATAGCCGCAGTATCAAATAATGCATTCATTGTGAAATAGCGAAGTACATCAAGACTGTTATCAACAGAACTTAGTAGCTGAAATAAGAAAAAGGCGAGAGGAATACCAGCGCCAAAAGCTAGCGAGTTTTTCGATAAATTGCAAAGGCTTGAGAAAAAGAACGAAATGCCGCTAATGGCAAACATTAATAAAAATAAACCGACATTTAGCATCATATAGTCAGCAACCGCAACGTCCACATCTGATTGGAAAACTTGAAGTGTTAAAAAGCCTGCCGCTGTTTCGATACAGAACATCACAACTAAGGCGATAATTAAGTAAGTAGCTTGCGTTACAATAATTGTCGAACGTTTTGTTGGTGTGGACAATAAGTAAGCCATAGAGCCGCGATCAACTTGAGCAGCAATTAAACTATTTGCTGTCATAATGATATAAATGATTGGAAAAATAACACCATGGATTGCATAAAATGTTGAAGCGAGCATGCTTAGTAATGTCGTTTGCCCAAAAAAAACAGCGAGCGGTGTGCCTTCCACCATATGACCAATGTCTGTTATCATACGATCATCGAATACAGAAACCATAACGACTTGTAATAAAGTTAAAACAAGTGTGAAAATGAACCAAAGCTTTATATTCGCACGCAACGTTTGTTTGAAAATCGTACCATTAATCATGGGAAGGACCTCCTGCATATAATTGATAGAAATATTCTTGAAGCGTATGTTTTTGTTCGGTTAAATTATTGAACGAATACATAGATAAAATCGTTAAAAATTCATTCAATGTATTATTTTCGACAGTGACGGAAGCCGTTGCAAGGTTCACACGGATAGAAGGGAACTTTTCCTGCATAAAGCGGGTACAGTCCTGTTCATTGCTAAATTCGATAATAAACTGCTGTGTTTTATTTGCTGTAATTGTTGAAATAGGTGTGATCGTATGAATTTTGCCGTCCTTAATCATCGCCACATTATCACAAGTTTCCTCGATTTCCTCAAACATATGGCTCGACATAAAAATCGTTTTGCCCTTTGCTTTTTCCTCTTTTATAATTTGTATAAACTCCGCACGCATTAGAGGATCCAGTCCAGTTGTTGGCTCATCTAAAATTAGAATGGGCAAGTCAGCCATCAACGCGACAACAATGGCTGTTTTTTGTTTCATTCCCTTTGACATCCGTTTAATATTTGCGGACGGGTCAAGCTGAAGCCGATTTACCAATTCATTTGCATAGCTTAAATCTGTTAGCTGTAAAAGCGCGGCTTGTTGGTGAATGAAATTCCAACCAGTGGAGACATCCGGAAATGCGATTTCTCCAGGGATGTAGCCAACCGACTGCTTAATTTCAGCAGCATTTTTCCACGCATCCAAGTTATTAATTTTTACTGTGCCGGTGTGCGGTTTTAAAAACCCCATCAAATGGCGTATTGTCGTTGTCTTCCCTGCCCCGTTCGTACCGATAAACCCAAATGCTTCACCAGGTTTAATAGAAAGATTGATTGTAAAAATGCCTCGATTATTTCCGTAATCTTTTGTGACATTTTGTAGTTCGATTATTGCCATGGTAATTCCCCTCCCACACGTCGATCATAAAATTCCATGAAGTGTTTTTCCAAACTAAATGGCACTTCGCTGAAACTTAATAGAGGAAAGTCAGCTATTCGTTTGATGAGCTTAGATAAATCACTTGGATAACAGCTAATTTGCAGTTCATTTATTTGTTCATTTTTTGAGATAAGTTGGAAAGTTATATCCGATTCAATCATCTGTATGAGCTGCGTATAATCTTTCGTGTTTTCGACTGTGAGATGAAAGACTTTTTCCGTCATGTTTAGTAACTCTTGTTTGTTAAATGAAGAAATGATATGGCCTTCTTTAATAATCGAAATTTCATCACAAGTAGCATCAACTTCAGTAAAAATGTGACTGGAAAGTAAAATGGTTTTGCCACGCCTCTTTTCATCCTTTATGAAATCGATAAAACGTTGCTGCATAATTGGGTCCAAACCGCTTGTTGGCTCATCGAGAACGAGGATATCCGGGTCATGCATGAATGCCGTCACAATTGCTAATTTTCTTTTCATACCAAGTGACATACGCTTTACCTTGCCCGAAGCATCCAGCTCAAAGAAATCCATTAATTTTTTACAATGTGTATCATCTTTTATTTTTCTTAAATCCATCATCATTTGAATGAATTGCTCACCAGTTAAATGTTCTGGCAATGCGACTTCACCGGGTAAATAGCCGAGCGTTTCTTGGATCGTGCTTGCATTATTCCAGCTATCGAGCCCATTAACAGTTACGACGCCTTGTTGCGGTTTTGAAAAGCCCATAATGTGACGAATAGCCGTCGTTTTCCCAGCCCCATTTGGACCCAGAAAGCCATATACAATCCCTTTCTTAACATGAAATGAAACATCAAAAATTCCTCGCCCATGCCCATAATCTTTTGTGACATGCTGTATTGAAATGACTGTCATTTAATCACTCCTTTCAATGCCTACGTACCCGGTTTTATAACAATTAATTCTTTCTGAACACTGTGTTGTATAAATTTTAATTAGAGTATAAAATATTTGAAATGATTATGCTATGTGCAAATTGATTTGATGTGTTGATTAATCAACAGTTAATCTTCATCTGTTGAATAACTAGGAGGAGACTATGGATCGACGTGTTGTGAAAACAAGAAAAGAAATACGAAATGCACTCCTTTCACTGATAGAAGAGAAAGATTTTGAAGTAATCACCGTTTTAGATATTACCAAACGGGCAAATATTAATCGTGGAACTTTTTATCTACATTATTTAGATAAATACGACATGCTCGAAAAGTATGAACAAGAGCTTTTTGAAAAGCTTGAATCTGTTGCATTGGCGTATTTAAAGGATATTGATACAGTGGATAAATTTCTCCAAACGCGATATCCAACAGTTGTTCATTTATTATATTGTTTGCAAGAAGAAAAGGAATTACTTTCTATTTTATTAAAGACGAGAGGATTCTTTTCCTTCCAAGATCGCTTAAAAAATACATTTGCTTATATGTTCAAAAATAATGCACCATCTATCGTATCGGATCATCAATTTTTATATCCTGTTGATTTTATTCCTGTGTTTGCAAGTTCTACAGTTATTAGTGTCATTCAATACTGGCTTCAATCTGATATGGAACAAACGCCGGAACAATTAGCTCAAATGGTCATTGATATTTTTTTCAAAGGACCGTTAAAGGCATTTGGTATACCTCACTCCTTCAATTAACTAAGTAAAAATGGCCTCCTACATTTAATGAGGTAGGGGCCATTTCAATTTGGTATTATTCAATATTTTCCGTAATTTCTTCTTCTGCTACAGCTGTTTTTCCAATAAGCTGCTTAATCCATAGTAAAACAAACGAAATTACGGCAATCCATGATAAAACAACCCCATTCCCATTAAATACCCCTCGATCGAAGTATAAAATATCTTTCAATCCATTAATTAAAAACTTCATCGGTAACCATGGCAAAATATAATCTTGATAAAAGGCTGGTAACATTTCTGGTGCCAATTGAATTAAGGGTAAGCCAAAGAACATAAGTAAAATGTAGATAATTAAGCTAGGTAAACGTAACCAAGTAATTGTCGCAAGTATTAGAAATACGAAGCCTAAACATGCAAGTGAACTAAATAAAGCGACTTTATTGAAATCGTCAAAAGAGAATCCGAGTATCCATGTTGATGACCACGTTACAAAGTAGCCTGCAAAGAATGCGTAGATAATCGCAATAATGGATTGCAATGCAAGGAATTTTACCTTTTGTTGCTTTGAGATAATAGAAGTTTTCATTTGGGCTAAATAAAATAGCACTGCGCCAATAATACTCGCAAACCAAAGTGGCTGGAAAAATGCAGTTGGTGCTGATCCTAAATCTCCAACAGCGTTTACAATAATCGTTTCAGATAGAATAGGTGCAACGAATGTTGGAACTTGGCTTGCTTGTATTGGTATGTTTGCTTGCTCGATTTGTTGAAGCAATTGTGTACTCATTGCGGTATTCAGTTGCTTGACAACATTATCTAAAGCGGCAGTTAACATTGTCGCCACCGCTGTATTGGTGCCTTGATTAATATAAATTTGCATCGTCGGATTTTCAGGCGTAGGTGATTGCAACGAAGCAAATTGCGCCGTGAAATTCTCAGGCACTACTAATCCTCCGTATACTTCTTGGTTCGTCATTGCTTTTTCCATTAATTGAATGGAGTCATAAACCGTAAATTGAATCGTATCCATTCCAGTAGCCGCTAATTGATCTTGCAAGTTCTGCAATAGGGTATTTCCCATTTCCCCAGCATCCTCAGACACAAGAGCAGCAGGTAAATTTTTTGGACTCATTTTAACAGCCGGTATTTGTGTTGATAAAAAAATAATGCCCAACACAATGACTGCAATAAATGGTAATACTAAAAATTTGTTCTTCATTAGTTCTCCTCCAATTAATGAACATGTTGTTGTTTAACTATATTCAATATATAAGAAGAAATGCTTGAAAACTATCGGCAAAAGAATGTGAAACGTTGAGTAATGAACATTCACAGTTGAAATGTTTATTAAGTTACACGTATTCTGTGGCGAAGATTTATTTTGACTTCAAATCTAATGTAAAAACTAAAAGAGATCGTGCCATTAATAAAGGTATTATTCTATTTATTGTGGAAACTAGTGTTAGAAAGAGGTAATGCTGCAGTAGTTTGCCGCTAAAAAGGGGGGAGGCTGGTTGAAAAAAATGATTTTATTTTTATCTCTATTACTTGTTCTGTTAGTAACTTCAGGTTGTTTGGGTGAAGTGGCTGTACAAAAAATAATAGGGCAAAAAATAACTGTGCAGAAACGTATGGGTGAAGAAAATAGCTTTGAAGACTTTAAAGAAATTACTCAAAGGAAACAGGTAGAGATAGCAATACATATCATTAAAAATGCGGATTGGGTAAATGCAAAAGTAGAAATGAGTCGCTATGCTGATTACCAATTTCAATTTCCGTCTAAAGGTAGTAGTGAAAATAAAATTGCCTCTTATCAACTTTGGGTTACCCCAAATGGCGAAAATCTAGAGATTGTTACGGATAGTTATAAACATGTGAAATTAACAAAGCAAGATTCCGCTAGTTTGTATGAAATATTAACGGGGGAAGAATTGTATAGTCACAAATATAGGGGGAATGAAGAGTGAAACTTGGTTTGCAAAATGATGAAGTTTTACTTGTACCTCATGATGAGGCTTGGAAAGTTGAATTTAAACGTATTCAAGAAGAGCTTTTAAGTTGTGCAAAATTAACCAATATTCAAATTGAGCATATTGGAAGTACATCAATTGAAGGGATACGAGCAAAGCCAATTATTGATATTTTAGTTGGGGTAGAAAATTTAGATACACTTGAAAAACCCTTCTTCAAAGAATTAGAGAAAGCGGGCTTTTATAGGTTGAGCGTCGTGCGTCCAAATGAAATTGTTTGCGCCAAGTTTGTGGATGACAGGTTTCAAGTGAAAACGCATTTTATCCATATAGTTCAGTATAAAGGTTTGAAATGGTAGCAATTAGTATTCTTCAGAGATTACTTAAGAACAAATGAAGATGCTAAAAAGCAGTATGAGCAATTATAAGAATCATTCTTCCAGACTAATTTAAGTGGCATCAATTCTTATACAGATTATAAAGAGCAATTTGTTCAATCTATATTTGATAAGATGAAGCTATGAATATGTGTGGTCATTTATCCGTAGAATTAAGTATCCACAATTGCATAATCATTAATCTACGGAAATCCTAAAGGAGTTGATGAATTGATGCCCACTTTAGAAAATATACAAGGAATAGCCCTATTAATAATTGTCATGTCCAGCGCTGTTTATCGCAGGCAACTAAAACTGACTAGGTGGAAAAGGAAGCTTACTAAAGGCGAAATGACCATGTATATTCTTACTTCAATCGCACTTCCAATATACGCGATTCTTTATATGGCTTTTATATTGGAGGATTAATAAATATTGTAATAATTGGGTTGGAATTGTAAAATGGGTTCAGTATGGATAAATAACCCAATGTAGACGGGGGGCGCATGGAATTTATTAAAACGAATAATCCGAATGAAAAGGATATTATTGAAATTAGAAATAAATTAATAGATTTTAATCTATCTCATATTGAATTAAAGGAAACGAGTCCAATTGCTATTTTTGTTCACAATGAGGCTGGGGAAAAAATAGCGGGAATCTCAGGTGAAACGCACGGAAACTGGTTGGAAATTTCGTTTTTATGAATTGATGAAACGCTAAGGGGTTAGAATATTGGCACTAAATTGATGGAAGCTGCTGAATTAGAAGCGATTCAAAGAGGTTGTAAAAGTTCTTTTCTCGATACATTTAGTTTCCAAGCAAGAGATTTCTACATAAAGTTAGGCTATGAAGAGGTTTTTGTGCTCGATGAATATCCACTTACAAGTAAGCGCCATTATTTTGTAAAGAAATTAAAGTGTACAGACTAAAGTTAACTAAGTTTTTATAACACGGATTCAACAGGATGATCCTTTCACACAAGGGATTGTCTTTTTTATTTATACAAGGCAATGGTACTCAATGAAGATTCGAATGGTGCTAAGTCTAATCTTGTTTGATAAGCTTCAATCTTTAAAATTTACACAATTTCAATTGTACGTTCATGGTGAAAATCTATCGGGAGAAATTCATTAATTTAATGTTTCTAGCAAATAATAGTACCTATCAAACAAGAGCCAATCAATCCGATATACATACCAAATGTACTTATTTATTTGTATGATGAAAGAATAGTATCATAATTGCACCTGTTCGTATAATTGCCAGAATGGATTTATATATAGAAGGGAATCGAACTTTAAGGAAAGGGGGGGCGATGTGAAAAAGAGAATAATCTGTTTATACATAGTTTGCTTGAATTTCATATTGATGAATGTAGTACCTGTTCAAGCAGCGAGCATTCCTGAACAAAATTTCTCGTCAGAAGATAGTACCTTATATGAACTATTAAAGGGAAAATGGCTTTACTTTGATGAGCAACTATATGACGGTAACGATGTTCAAAAATATTGGAATCAGGCTACCGAAGTAAATGTACCCGTAGAATTTGACGAATTGAGAAAATCAGCTAGTGGTTTCGGAACCTTTGCGCTACAAGTACGTGTACCAGAACGTTATGTTGGCCAAGTATTAGCGATTCGTTCTCCATATGAATATAGTGCAGTTAAAATTTATGTCGATGGCCAGAAAATTTTAGAGAGTGGTAAAGTTGGTACTCATAGCGAGGCACATGAAACGATGCTGGAGTCGAAAATAGGCCATTTTGAAGTAGAACAAACACAATTTACGATAGCGGTTCAAATTTCAAGTTTTGAACATATTAGGGGCGGTTTTGCGAATCCACTAATTTTCGGTGAAGCAGAAAAGGTAGTATCTACATTTAACAACCAGCTATATCCACTTCTTTTCTTCATTGGTGTTTTAGTCATTAGTGGTATTTTAACGTTATTTATAGGTTTGTTACGTAAAGAGGAAAAGGCATTTTTAGCATTTGGTTTGTTTTGCTTTATTGTGGCGATCCGGACAATGTTTACGGTACCGTTTATTTACCGTATCATGCCGATGAACATATCATTCGTGAATGCTACCCGAATTGAATATATAACGACCATTCTTGTTGCATTATTTTATATACTGTTTATTTATTATTTATATAAAGAAATCTTTTCTAAAAAAATATTAGTAGCGAATAATATTTTACTTTTGTTTTTAGTAACATTGACAATTTTCACACAACCAATTGTTTTTCAAAAGGTATTCTTTTTATTAATGTTGGCTGATGTTTTAGTCATGATTTACTCCGTTTATGTTTTATATAAAGCTTCTAAGCAGCAAAGAAAGCTAGCATTACCCACTTTAATCGGGATTACGATTACTTTTGCAGGAATGTCTTTAGATTATTTATCGGGACTAGGTTTTATTAATATTTTCCCACTGACGCTATTTTGTATAACAATTTTAGTGATGATTTTAGTCATGACGATTGCCTTCCAATATTCAAATAAATTTAAAGAAACGGAAAAGCTGAATTGTGAGCTTTTTCAAGTGAATGCCTCTTTAGATGAGCTTGTTCATGAACGAACAGAGGAGCTATATAAAGCGAATAGTAAACTGAAATGGCAAGCTACTCATGACGGTTTAACAGGTATTTATAATCGTCAACATTTCAATGATTCCTTATCAAAGCATTTTAAATTGGCACAACAAGGACATCAAAGTTTGTCAGTTATTATGTTCGATTTAGATGAGTTCAAAAAATACAATGACTATTACGGGCATGTGATGGGCGATGAAATTTTATTTAATGTAGTAACTACGGTAAAAGGAGTTTTAACAAAAGACGCTATTTTTGCCAGATACGGTGGAGAAGAATTTGCAATAATATTGCCAAAATACACGTCCACTGAAGCAGAAAAACTGGCTGGAAATGTCCAAAAAGCTGTAGAAGATGCGCAATTTGAACATAAAGGTCGTGCAGAAGGTCAAATGACAATTAGTGTGGGCGGTGCAACGATGGATAGACCATCAACATTTACAACAGAAGGAAAACTATTAGATGCAGCGGATAAACAGTTATATAAATCTAAGCATCAAGGGCGCAATCAAGTGCATTTTGATTGTTGAATAAGTAAGTTAGGTAGGTGTTGAGAATCATGCTTTTAGAAAAGGAATCAGTAATTGCGCATTTAGAAAACTCTATTGATTGGGTAGAAAGCTTAATTGAATTAAATGAAGTTGATTGGCGAAAACCTGTCGAACCGGGCAAATGGTCGGTTGCAGAAGTAATTGGGCATTTTAAAGCATGGGATGATTTTGTAATCAATCAACGCGTATCTTATTTATTTCAGCAAACAAGTTTACCAAAAGCGCCAGATGCAAATAGTTTAAACAATGAATCGGCTAAAAATGCTAGGGAAAATACAAAGGCATTCATTATTGAGGAATTTGTGAATGCTCGGAAAAGGCTAATAAAAACTTTGTCTGAGTTGAAGGATGAGTTATGGGAAGATGAATTTATGCTAGGCTCGTCCAAATTAACGTTATCAAGTTATTTTCACGGGTTAAAGGAGCATGATTTAAAGCACTTTTTACAAATTGCAAAAGCAGTAGATGCTGAATGGTTGAAAAATGAGCTAAATAAAATGATTTTGAGAAGTGGCGTGAAAATAATATAGCGATTTAATGGACGGTATGAATAATTATTTTCATTTCGTCTTTTTTTCGTCTTTTATTTACCTTGCATCGTTTATGTATAGAGAGGAGGGTGCGAGCTTGAATCAGTCAGAATTAGTTGAAAAAGCAATGTATGAACATACGGATTTATTGTTCCGCATTGCCTATTACTACGTGAAAGATAAACATTTGGCTGAAGACCTTGTGCAAGATGTGTTTTTGAAATTATATTGTTCGAATTATAGAGAGCAGGGTGAGCTAAGGGCTTATTTATCCAAGTTAACGGCGAATGCGAGTAAAGATTATTTGAAAAGCTGGGCGTATAGGAAAGTGCAGTTAACGATGAAATTAATGCCGAAAGAAAAAATGGTACATAAAGATGCCCTTGTCGAAAGGGAGGAACTGAGCGTACTGGATGCAGCGATATTATCATTACCACTAAAGCAGCGTGAAACGATTGTTTATTACTATTTAGAAGGTTTGTCCATTAAGGAAATTGCTGAGCTATTAAATCGACCCGAAAGTACAGTGAAATCAAGATTGAAAAGTGCTAAAGAACAGTTAAAACTAAAGCTTAGAAAAGAAGAATGGGAGGTGCTGTTACATGACTAATTACCGACTTACTCCTTTAAAAAATACAGAAGAAAATAGACAGCGAATCATCGAGAAAACGAGCGGGAATATGCAAAAACCACCGAAAAAAAAGGCGAGTAAAGCGTGGGCGCCAGTTATCATTACTACTATAGCTCTTTTTATGGCTGTATTTTTGGCAGTTCCATATGTGCAACAAGCTTTCTTTGATGAGCAAAGTTTTACTGTTGAAAAAGTTGTTATCCCGAACGTACCATATGATTCACTTATAGCATCGACTTATCTTGATGAAACGAATGAATTTATTTACAACACAGAGAATGGAATCTATGCATTTGATGTGAAAAAGAACGAAAAAACGTTGCTAGTGGATGCTCCTCAAGTTTTTCGTGATTATGCAGTATCAAAGGATTGGCTAGTTTGGGCTCAGCCTGTGAATGATGAGAATAAGATTCATGTATTAAATCGTGAGACGCATAAAGTGAACGTCGTTGAAGCGGATTACTTTTATGGCGTATACTTGCAAGGGGATACATTTATTTATACAGGTTTACAAGATAAGCAGCCAAACTACTTTACATTAAATTTAAAAGATGGGACAACTCAAATTTTACGTGAAATTGATAGAGATGGGGATGGTAGTCATAGTCGCCTAGTTATTGAAGGAAATCTAGTTGTGTTTTCAGAAGTTTTTAAGATAGAGGGCAGAAAAGATACAGTTGTGACAGTGCATGATTTTGAAACGAAACAAAATTTAGAAAGTTATATATTTCCGTATGAATTTGCAGAAAACATTTTGCTAAAGGGAGATAAAATTTACAGTTCTTTACGAAAAGATAATGAACCAGCTGTTATTGGCTTTATTGATAGGACAACAGGTGAATTTCAGGTCGTTGAAACATCTGTCGGTATACATGATTATGCAACGGATGGCGAACATTTTGCTATTGCCGTTCAAAAAGGTGACAGCAATACAGTACAGCTTTTTAAGTTGCAGGATGGTGAACTAAAACCTCTATCTAAACTACCTTCCATTAGAGAACGGCTTGTACTACCTCGTTTTACGGAGCAAGGTACGCTCGTTGTAAATGGGGAAGGGAAAGATAAAGCGGTGTATTTGATTCGATTTGATAAGAAAAAATAAAATAACTTCATAAATTTGTACGGTTAAGGGCTTTTCCACTTTATTTTCCGCCAGTGCTCAATCACATTTAAAGCACAACATAGCGCCTAAAATTAGAAATTCTACACGAACATCCGTATAATTTACGTAACGACGTTTTGAAATGGAGTTTAGTATATGAAAACATTTAGCTTTAAGTTATTTGGTGGTTACAATATAGACATCGATCAAAAAGAGATGAAGATTGACTATTTAGGTGAGAAGTGGTGGATACTTACTAAGGCAAAGCCACGCACGAAAATTATTCCGTTTGGAGAAATTTCACGCGTAGATTATAAAGAGGCAGGCATGACATTCGGTTATGTGCGTCTAATTACGAACGAAAATGAAGAGTATCCAAGTAGCACTTCTGTAGCCCAGCATGATGAAAATGCATTTATGGTCGAAAAGGATGAGCTGGCCAAGTTGCATGAAGTGTTGAATTTGCTGAAGAAATATAATAAAAAAATTGAGTTTGCCCAATTAAAAGCTTAGCCCGATGCTAGGTTTTTTATTTCCCTTAATTAAAAGCTATAACATAAAAAAATACCTAGAACATTGTCATATCAACGTTCTAGGTGGTTCCTTTTGAAAGTTGTGCTTGTTTTATAGAGGTTTAAATATTTGAAGTTTATAGATTGCCAGTTTATTTAAATTTTACTTTCACCATATAACCAAGATTGCCAAAGAAACCTTCAAGTACTTTCTCCGCGCTTTTTTCTGCTGATTGTAATAAACCGATTTCAATGGCCTCATCTTTAATATCCTCTTGTGCTACTGCTGCTAGGTTAAAACCTTCATCCCATTTCACTTTCCCACGAAATAGTCCTTCGTCTGAGAAAGTTTGGACACGATCCATCTGAATTGTGGGATCTTGTATAAGCGTTGCCCGTGGAAGGGTAATTTCTAACTTCTTTTTATCCTCATTCACCTTTATATCAGCCTGAGTGACCCCTTTAAGATCCACACCAGCAATGACTGTGGCAGGAACAACTAATAAAACCTCTCTCTTTGTACCTGGAAAATTAACCGGAATATCATTTCCAAACAGCTTATTATCCTCTTCCTTAATAATTACTTTTACATGTGCTTCAGCCGTAGCAAGCGTTGCTAAATCTTGAATGTGTTCTATAAATGTTGTACTTTCCTGTTTATATGTACTCCCAGAAAATAACCACCAAAAACCGCCAAATGTAATAGCTATAAGAAGCGATGCAATTAATAAAATCTTTACGCCCCAAAATTTAAAAACAATTTTAAATAATGCTCCTGAGATATTAGGGTTCCCTCTACTCGGTCCTATAACGCTAGTAGCGGCACTTTCTTCTTCGCCTTTTTTTAGTTCCATCAATACATGTTCGAGTTGCGCTAATGCTTCATCTTTTTTCTTCATAGTAATTCCCCTCGCTTCTTCCCATCTTAAAAGCATCCTTTTTAAGAGCTTAATTCTATTATCTTAGTTTCCACGAAAAGTGCAATTAAAGTAGTTTACTATTGGGGAAAGGGCTCCTATAAAACATAAAAAGGGAGCCTCTTCCTGCATACTCGCATAAAAGAGACTCCCTTCATCGTTGGACGATTACATATTAGTATTAAAACCTTTGATCATTTGTTCAATCATTTGGCTCGCGTTTTCAGCTGCTACTTCGACAAAATCTACATAGGTAACATTTGATTCACCATTAGCATCATCTGAAATGGCACGAATAATTACAAATGGAATGTTATTTAATTGCGCAACATGTGCAATCGCTGCACCTTCCATTTCTACCGCATATGGAGCGAATGTTTGTGCAATTGTTTCTCGCTGTTCATTACTTGCGATAAATTGGTCCCCACTAGCGATTCGGCCTTTGAAAACATGAATATCTTCAGATAACGCTTTTGCTGATTCTTCTGCTAGTTGAATTAATTTTTCGTCAGCTGTAAATACACTTGTTTCCATTCGAGAAATAACACCTGGCTCTTCCCCTAATGCAGTAATATCTACATCATGTTGGACAGCATCAGTAGAAATTACGATATCTCCTACTTTCACATCTGGGTTTAATCCACCGGCAACACCTGAGTTAATTAAGTAATCTACACCAAAATGATCCGCTAAAATTTGTGCACATGCCGCTGCATTAACTTTACCGACACCTGATTGCACGAGTACGATATTTTCCCCATCTAATGTACCTTGATAAAATTCCATTCCTGCGATTTCTTTAGTATTTTCAATTTCCATTTTTTCGCGAAGAATTTCTACCTCTTCACTCATCGCACCAATAATACCAATTACTTTTTCATTCGTTTGTTTATTTTCACCTGTAGTTGTATCTTTATCTTTTTCGTTATCCTGCGCATTGTCTGAACAACCGACCAACATTAAAACTAACATTAAAAGAGTGACAACATATTTAGCGTATGATTTCTTATTCATTAAACTTCATTCCTCCTAATATACCTTAAACACGAACGTTTTGTATACTTGTTGTTATTAATGTTCGTGTTGACTTTGATAGTATATAACAGCAATCGAATAGTTGCAATAGATTATTACTATAAAACTACTTAAATTTATTAATTTTTCCTTACAGAAATTTGCTGCTTTGCAAAGCACATTATTACTTATAATATTGTAGATAAAGTAAGATGCACGTCTTTTTGGTGGCTACTGTTAGAAATAAGCATAAATAGGAAGACCCTTATCTATGAAAGGGTTTGCCGATGCGAAAGTTGCTCCCAATCCAATGCATGTAATTAAAATCTAATCTAAGGAGCTAAAACAGTGGAAATAAAACAAATTATAGAAAATAAAAAGCAGTTTTTAGAATTATTGCTATTAGCAGATGAGCAAGAAAGTATGATTGATCGTTATTTGGATAGAGGGGAAATGTTTGTTTTAGAAGAGGATGGCGTGAAAGCTGTATGTGTTGTAACTGATGAAGGGGATGGTCATTTTGAAATCAAAAATCTTGCTACAGACCCTTTGTATCAAAGAAAAGGTTATGGTAGAAAAATGATTCAAGCTATGTTCGCTCAATATCAACACAAGGGGCATACGATGCTTGTCGGAACAGGGGACAGTCCTTTGACAATTCCATTTTATGAATCGTTCGGTTTTGTGATTTCTCATCAAATCGAAAACTTCTTCATTGAAAATTATGATTATCCTATTTTTGAAAATGGCAAGCAATTAAAGAATATGATTATGCTAAAAAAGAATTTATAGCACATATTTAAAATAGCCCCTTATCTTTCCAATAATTTGTATAATAGTAGAGGAATATTAGTATATTCAAACTATTAAAAGCATCTAGAAAATTGCTTAGTGGGAGAGAGAAAATGATTCGTAAGTTGATGGTTTCAATCGTTGTGTTAAGTTTATTTTTTACAGGGTCTATGGCAAATGTGCAAGCGCAACTTTTTACAGATGTACCGGATAGTTCACAGCAGAAGGCAGAGTTTGAGTTTTTAATTTCATACGGTATTATTGATGCGGAGCCGACGGGAGCTTTTCGCATAAAGGATACGATTACACGCTATGAGGCGGCAGAAATGCTTGTACGCGCATTGCAATTAGATACTGAGTTAAGTGAGATTCCTACCTATTCAGATGTTGCGGCAGATGATCCACGAATGCCGATTATTGCAGCAATAACAGAGTATGGGGCTATGGCGGGGAACAATGGACAGTTTAATCCAGATCAAAATTTAACGCGTGCACAGGCTGCGGCAATTTTAGTTCAAGCGTTTCCTTTAACAGGCGCTATAGAGAATAGTAGTTTTCCAGATGTGCCAGCTACATATTGGGCAGCAGATTCAATCAATGTATTAGTGGCCAATCAAATAACGATAGGCTTTGAAGATGGGAAATTTTATCCAGAGACATCGTTAACACGTGGGAGCTTTGCGGTATTTTTGGCGCGTGTTTTAGAGCCATCATTCCGACTTGAAAAAACAGTCGTTCAGTATCCACAAGAACCACAAGAGCCGATCGTGACTGAAAAGCCACAGGAGCAATTAAGTTGTGCGCGTGAAACAGATACAACTACATATAAGGTGGATGTGGCGGTAACGAATTTGTGGAAACACCGCAACAAATCTCGCTCAGTAGACACACCATCGACGAAAAATCCGGTTGAAATGCAGCAATGGATTGCTTCGATGTCATTAGCACAAAAAAAATGGCTAGTTGATCGCACAGATACCCAAGCATTGTACGGAGATGAAGTAACGGTACTAGAAACGAATGGTAACTGGATGCGTGTTGCAGCGAATGATCAGTACGTTCCTTATCAAAAAGAGGGCTATCCAGGTTGGGTATCGAAATCACATATCGTTTCGACAAAGATGAATTATGATGATTGTGCCATTGCTATTGTTACAGCAAAAAAAGCTCCATTATATAATTCAGACGCTTCAAAGCATTTAGATATTAGTTATGCAACGATTTTACCTGTTATTAAAGAAGACGCGAATTACTATTTCGTGCAAACACCGAGCAAAGGTATCAAGCTATTAAAAAAGACAGATGCGAAGTCTTTCCAAAATTATAGTGATGTACCAAAGCCGTCAGTAGATACGATTATTAAGGAAGCAAAACGCTTTATGGACTTACCGTATTTATGGGCAGGTACGTCTTCATGGGGCTATGATTGCTCTGGTATTTTATATGCGGTATTCCGCGCGCATGGCATTATGATTCCCCGTGACTCATTTTATCAAGCAACAGGAGGAACTAAAGTAGCCAAAAAAGATTTGAAACCAGGTGACTTTGTATTCTTTGCTTATAATGGAGGCAAAGGTAAGGTATATCACGTTGGGATGTATTTAGGCAACGGTCAAATGCTACATGCACCACACTATGCATCTAAAGTAAAAATCGAATCAATGAACCAAGGTGCTTACCAACGAAACTATTCAGGCGCACGTCGTTATTTATAATGTGAATAAATTAGTAAGTTCCAGGGGATATGTAATAAAATAAAAGAAAATACAAACTGAATGGGAGGCGTTTTAATGAATGTGTGGCTTCTAGCGACAGTCATTGTTCTAATCGTGGCGGTCGTTATATTTGTAGGATGTATCGCCGTTGTTATTTTTCCATTAAAAAATGTAATTACCGTTATTTTAGCGCATATGCAAGGACTTCAAAAGCAACTAGAAGGAATTCAAACACAAGCTATCGCATTAACTGCAACGATAGATAAAATGAAAACGGATATAGACTATAAAAAGCAATCGTTTCAAACTGTTGTCCAATCAGTAAAAGATGTAGGGACGGCATTGAATGAGCTGAACGATTCTTCACAAAAGGCAACGTCAGCTATTGTGAAGCAATTTCAAAATGATGAAGAAAAGCAAGCACAAGTAGAACGATGGACGAATACAGCAGTAAGCTTTTTAAATCGCAAGGCAAACTAAAAGATTGAATAGGAAACCCCACATCAAGTGTAAAAATTTGATGTGGTTTTTTGTTTTTTAAATTTGCATTTCAAGTTGGAGAGGACGTAAATTTACACTGTACTAAACTGATGAAACCCTTTTCATTCTGTACTAGAACAGAACTAGCTCTTTCGGGAGATATTTTACTAAAAATGCGCATTATACCTTGAAAACACTGATGTCACAAAGTGTTCAAAGAAAGCGCCATAATTATGAATACATTGTGAAAAGGTAAACAAATGGCTTTCATTTTTATTAAATCGGAGTAGAATAGGAATCAAGAAGTATGTTATACAACAATTTTCAAAGACCGTTAAAATTTAATGGTTGTTATAGTACACAATATGCATTTTAAAGGAGAAATGAATGATGTGGGTAGTAACAGTATTTAATAATCAAAACGATATTCGTATGTTCGAATACACAAGCAAAAATGAGGCAGCACAAGAATTAGCAAAATATACAAACGCAGTATTATCATATACAAACTAAAAGGAGCGAATACACATGTGGGTAGTAACGGTATTTAATAATCAAAACGATATTCGTATGTTCGAATACACAAGCAAAAACGAAGCAGCACAAACATTAGCAAAATACTCAAACGCAGTATTATCATTTACAAACTAATTATGAGAAAGACCTAAGTTCGAAATTTCGAACTCAGGTCTTTTTTAGATTGATTATGAAAGCAAAGCAAGACGATTGAATGGCTCGAAAGGATAAGGCTGTTTTGTATGTGGCAAATGCCCGAGTATTTTGTGTATCAATTCTGCCATATGCAAATCCATATCTTGCTCATACGTTTGGATTGCGCTATCGAATTTTTTCATTTCCGTTTCATTATTCAAAATGCTGTATACATCAAATAAAGGTTGGTCGCAGTCGGTAATTTGAAAAACGAGCCGTGCAGGAACTAAATAGTCCATATTAATTTGCTCCTGACCAGGTAATACGGATTCGATAAAAATCGGGATTTTTTTTGAAAGAGCTTCTGCTATGGTTACACCACCAGGCTTTGAAATAATGGCGTCGACCTGATCATAAAGGGCATTCATCTGTTTGCGGCTCGTTATATAAGGGAGCGGTGTCACGTTAGGAAGCGAAAGATATTGAAGCTCCTGTAATAATTTGGCGTTGTTGCCGCATAATACAGTAAATTGAGTGTTGCTTAGCCCACGGCATTGGTTGACGAGCGATTTAATATTGCCTAATCCACTATTTCCGCCCGCTATTAAAATATGTAACGGGTGATTTACTTGGCGTTTTGTAACAGGGCGAATTTCCGGATGAATGGGAATGCCTGAAATGACGATTTTTTCTTCCGCCACAAGAAATTGCTCCTTTAAATGTGTGGCCACATGTGTAGAAGGAGCTAAATGTAAATCAACACAATCCTTTGCCCAAACACCGCCAGTAAAGAAATCTGTATAGGCATTAATAATCGGAACTTGGATTTTTCCCGCCTGTTTTAGTCGACTGGCGGCATGTGATGGAAAGCTATGTGTACAAATGATTGCCTCTGGTTGTTTCTCCAAAATGATTTTCTCAAGTGCCTGCTCCATCATATATTCAAATGGTTGAAATAACCGAACTTGATAGTCCTTTGCATTAAAATTCTTTTTATAAAAACGACTATAGGATTTAGGATATTGCTGAATCCATGTTAAATAACATTTAGAAACAACGTGTTCTAATCTTGGCAGTGTGTGATGAAAAATATCAATTTTTTCTACGCTAACATTTGGATCTTGCTGATGAATATGCGCTTCCAATGCGTCCGCCACTTGATGATGCCCAGATTTCATTTGCATAAAGGGTAGAATTAGAATCATCTTTTTTCACGTCCTTTTACGAATTATGAGTTTTCTTTTAATAAGATAGTAGAGTCCGAACAGTAGCGCAATCCCAAGGCCGATAAGTGGTAAATATTGAAATGGAATATGAAATAAATTGCCAGACACGTAGCCCAATGTAATAAATGGTACTGTCCAAACAAGCGTCCCAATGAAACTATAAAATAGATAGGAAAGCAAAGGAACGTGAGATAACCCAGCAATATAAGGGTTCATCTGTCTCGCTCCGGGAATAAAAAAGCCAACGACTAATGCTTTTTTATAATTGCTTTGATATTTTTCTTGCCATGCCAGTACTTGTGAGGTATTGAGTTTTAGCCATTTTACTACTTTTTGAAATACGGGAGCACCTGCATAATGCCCGATGCCATATGCAACAGTCATGCCGATAAATGCTCCTAAAATGGCGCTCATCACCGAGGTTACCCCATTCAATTTTTGTGAGTGAATGAAAATCCCAATAATGAATAGCAGTGTTTCTTCAGGTGCAGGGATACCAACAATTCCAAAAAACAAACAAATAAAGATGATAATTGCACCGTACTGCTGTATAAGATTCAGTACATTATCAACTGTGAACATACTGCTTCGTCCAATCATGCGGATTTGTAAAAACCTGCCCATCATGTGTAGCTTGCTCTAAAAAGTGATGTAATGTTTGAAGCATATGAACAGGCGCGTCATGATCCGCTCCAAAAGTTTGCCCGCAGTCATGTAAAACATAAATCGCTCCATCGCATCTTGCCTGATGAAGTTGCTGAAGTAATGTAGTTTTACACGTTTGCACTTTCCAATCCCCGAAAATAGAAGTCCACATCATAATTTGAAAGTTGTTTGCGATTTTGAGTGTTGCCGCATTAAAATGCCCCCAAGGTGGACGATAAAGTGTGATAGGCCCGTTTGTAATGCTTTCAAGAATTTGTTTGCTCTTTAATAATTGTCTTTTTAGCATGGCGGGTGTCATGACAAAACTTGACTGATGCGTGTAGTGATGGATGCCGATAACATGCCCTTCTGCCTGCATGCGTCTAATGAGCTCTGGGTGTTGTGAAGCTTTTTTTGCAACAACAAAAAATACCGCATTGATTTTATACGTTTTTAGTAAATCTAGTAGTAGCGGTGTATATTGTGGGTTTGGACCATCATCAAACGTTAATAATAGGCCTTTTTGTGCTGTGGATTTCACAATTCTTTTCGAAAAATTTCGAATGAAAATGGTTGGTAAAATGGTGTAGCAAGCAGCACTAGCGAATGCACCTAGCCCTAGTATGATTTTTTTCATTTGTACCCCCTGAATTTCTGTACCCGTTACAAGTGAAAGTATAAGTAGAGTTGAAAATTTCAATTTGAAATAATGAACTAATAATTTGTTTATATGTAAAAAAATAAAAGAAAATTCTAAATTTAACACGTAATTGTGCAAAGTTATGTTACAATTTCTATTAACTTAAGTCAAGTGTAAAATTATGGGAGGGATTTGGATGTTTACATATAAAATAGATGAGGAGCTCGCATTAAAGCTCGTAACCATTCAGGATGCACCGAGGATTTTTGAATTAACGGACGGATCACGCACTTATTTAAAGCAGTGGCTACCATGGCTTGATACAACGAAAACGGTACAAGATACGGAAAGCTACATCAAGTTCACGCTTCAAATGTTTGCGAATAATAAAGGGTTAAATACAGCGATTGTCTATAAAGGTGAAATCGTTGGTATTGCTGGATTTAACGACATCAATTGGTCAAATCGTACAGCGTATATCGGCTATTGGTTAGGGGAGTCTTATCAAGGATATGGCATTATGACACGTGTTGCGAAAGCATTAACAGAGTATGCATTTGCTGAGTTGAAATTGAATAAAGTTGAAATTCGCGCGGCACAAGGTAATCGTAAAAGTCGAAGTATTCCTGAACGTTTAGGTTATGTAAATGAGGGCTGTATCCGGAATGCAGAATGGCTATATGATCAATATGTCGATCATGTCATATATGGTATGTTGGCGAGTGAATGGAAAAGCAAATAAATTTAGACAGTTTCTAGACAAAAAATGTTAACAAAAAATTTTCTAGTTTTTAACCCAGTTTTAACCTTTCCTATTTATAATGCGATTCGGGGGAAGGTGTGGATTGTTTGATCAAAAAAGTCCTTATAAAATAGAAGGAAAACATCTGTATATTTGTTGGAATGTTGTTAAATCAGCGTTGCCACAGCAAATACAGGTGTTTTTTTATTGGTGAAAAATAGAAACTCAAAATAAATCGATAATAATTGGCTTTAATGAGCATTCACTTTAAGCGAAAATTCTCCAAATTTCATACTTCTGAAGAGAAAACTTCACAATAAGTACATAGAAAATTCTGTAAATTCCTGCTATGCTTTTATTGAAGTCATAAAAATAAATGGCAGCGTAGCCCTAGATTATGGTGAAGAAATTATTCCATACATATGATATGCATTGTGAAATTATTAAGTAGAGGAGGTTGAAATTTGTCTATTAAGTTAAAGATTATTGGATTTTTTATATTATTTGCGATTGTTTTGGGTGGTACAACAGGAACAATCCTATTTATCGAAAAAAGTAGTTTAAATAAGCAGTCAGAGGAAACGATGGATACGCTGACTGCACAGGCAACAGAGACGGTGGAAAAAGATTTGCAGCGTTTAACTTCGCTCATTGGTGAGCAAGTTATTACGATGGAAAAGGAAATTGACCGTGCGATGTATAATGCCGCTTTAATTTTGCAAGAAATGGATCGAAACAATGACGTTTCATTAGCACAATTAGAGCAACTAAAAACGACAACAGGTATGGGTGACTATTATATTGCAGATACCAATGGTGTTTTCACACTTTCAACTGAAGCAGGAGCACCCGGTTTAAGTTTATATGATATTTGGGATGGCTACCGTATGCTCATGACTGGTGAAGCAACGGAACTCCCATCCGCGATGAAGATGAAAGTAGAAACAGGCGAAATTTTTAAATTTACAGCGATTCCACGGGCAAACGGGAAAGGCATTGTGCAATCATCACTAGCGGTAGATGGCGTTGAAGAAATGTTAACAACGTTTTTTGAGCAAGATTACGGGTTACAAAGCTTAAATTTATTTGACAACAATCATCTCGTATTAACAGAAAATAATGTATCCGGTGCGAAATCAACGTTTAAACAAGGGCAACAAACAACGGATGAGGAAGTCGCAGCTATTTTCTCAGGTAAAGAGGCATCAGTGAAAATTGATGGCAATATTGCAGAGGTGTATGCGCCTATTTATTATGATGGCGAGGTGCGATATGCGCTTTATGCGTCGATTGATACACAGCCGTATTTTGCGGCGACAAATTACACGAGCAAAGCTTTAAAAGATGTCAATACAGCGATTAGTAGCTCAATCGTTCAAACGATTCTCATTAGTATTGTAATTAGTATTGTATTGCTTGTTATTTTATCTGGTGTTATTACAAAACAATTGAAACCACTTGGACTGTTTGCGAAAAACTTGCGTGAACTTGGCTCGAATCAGGAAATAAGTGAAGTGAAGGACGCGGAATTAAAGGAAATTCAAAGTGCAATTGAAGAAGTAAAACAGCATTACAAAACGATATTAACTTCTGTACATGACAATACACAAGCAGTTTCACAGGCACAAGGTGAATATTCATCTGAAATGCGAACGACAACGGAAACATTATATGAAGTAACAGAAGCCGTTCGCTCTACTGCATACAATACCCAGCAGCAGGCGGAACAAGTAATGCAGGCTGAGCAAAATATTGAAAACAAATCAATTATGTTACAGCAAGTATCAGGCGAAACAGAAGAGCTTGCAAAATTGTCTCATGATACAAAATCTGCAACATTAAACAGTATTCAGGGAATGGAATTATTATCGAAAACGATTGATATGATGGCGGAAGAAGTCCATTATAATGGCGATCGTATGAATGGTTTACTTGATAACTCTGATCAAATTGGCGACATTATCCAACTAATCGAAAACATTGCAAATAATACGAACTTATTAGCGTTGAATGCTTCCATCGAGGCAGCAAGAGCAGGGGAGCAAGGGAAAGGCTTTGCAGTTGTTGCGGATGAGGTGCGCAAATTAGCAGAGCAAAGTGCGGGTGCTACTAGGAAAATTAGTAGCATTTTATTAGATCTTCAGCGAGAAATTCAATTAGCGAAAACGAGTAATGATCAGCAAATTACGACGATTGAATCGAGCAAAGTTGAAATGACAGATGCGCGATATTTAATCGAACAACTAATCGAGAGTACGGAATTATCTCGTCATAAAATTTCAGCACTAGATAAGCTAGTAGAAGATCTAGAACGCTCAGGGCAAGATGAGAATAGAATCTTTAAATCGCTGTATACGAGCATCCAATCAAATGCTACAAATAGTGAAGAGCTATTATCAATGATTGAAGGTGTATCGTTATCCGTTCAACGTTTAAATGGACTTCTTGACGCATTAGTGAGCCACACAGAGGAACTACAGCACGCGTTATAAAATAAGAATGTATTTTCAAGAACACCAATCGTAAGTGAGAATGAAGAAGGATTTGTTCTATATTTATATAGAGCGGTCCTTTTTTATTGAGCAAAATAATCGAAAAGGAAGTAATTTGTTGTGCGAAAACAAGAAAGTGTATTTTATTACGATAATTTAACTTTTTCTAGAATATTATTGCTTATTTAGAATTTCAATGTACGATTCTCAATTAGAGGGATGTATAAAAAAAGTGCTGTTGTCACAGTTTATTCTTATATAATCAATGATTTCAGTGTTTTAAACGCTGAAGGTTGACGAATAATCGATAATATAAGATAATCGTAAACAGTAATGATAATTATTTTATAATAATTATAAATATGATAAACTTTTCTACTACTAGGAGGAAATAACACATGGCTTTAATCGGTAAAGAAATTCAAGAATTCTCAGCAAAGGCTTTCCAAAAAGGCGAATTCATCGACGTATCATCAGAAAACTTCAAAGGACAATGGTCAGTAGTATGCTTCTACCCAGCAGACTTTACTTTCGTTTGCCCAACTGAATTAGGTGACTTACAAAATGAATACGCTACATTAAAATCATTAGGCGTTGAAGTATACTCAGTTTCTACTGATACGCACTTCACACACAAAGCATGGCATGACACTTCTGATGTAATCGGTACAATTGAATACATCATGATTGGTGACCCATCACACACAATTTCTAAAGGCTTCGACGTATTAAACGAAGAAGACGGCTTAGCAGAGCGCGGTACATTCATCATCGATCCAGATGGCGTTGTACAAGCAGTAGAAATTAACGCTGGTGGTATTGGCCGTGATGCTTCAACTTTAGTAAACAAAATTAAAGCAGCTCAGTATGTGCGTAACAATCCAGGTGAAGTTTGCCCAGCTAAATGGGAAGAAGGCAGCGCAACATTAACTCCAAGCTTAGACTTAGTAGGTAAAATCTAAGTTCTTTCGCTAAAAATATATAGTATGTAGCAGTACGTTCGCTACAAACAAAGCAGGCGGCAAAGAGCAATCACTGTGATTGATTTTTGTCGCTCTGTTTTTAGATAGCTAAAACTTTGTATTACTTTGTGCGAGGTAAACCATTCTAATTCATAACAATAGAACGTTTAACTTGCTTCAGCAGAAAACCTCTACTCCTATAAGTGGGGGATGAATGTTAAATAAGCTCTAAGTTCAGTTGTAGTTTAAACCCCGGCTGAATCAAGTTAAAGCCCCGGCGGATGTCACAGATTTTTAGAGGTGTTTTTCGAGCGAGCTCGAAAAAATCTGGACGCAATTACGCCTAGGCGTAATTGATGGCAGTACTCTCTGCCTTTATTTTAAAAGGAAATGAGGTGGAAAGCTGACTGTATAGAGAGTGAGGTACGACCGATTTTTTTAACTGGCCCGATTGAAAGGGGCAAGAAAATAAAACAGTCGGTGGGAATCATGCAGCAGCGTAAACATGTTAGATAATCAAATTAAAGCGCAATTACAACAATATTTAACAATGCTTGAAGGCGACTTAGTATTAAAAGTAAGTGCTGGAGATGATAAAGTTTCAAAAGATTTACTTGAGTTAGTAACAGAAATCGAAAAAATGTCTCCACGCATTGCACTAGAGCACACAATTTTAGAACGTACACCAAGTTTTAGTGTAAATAAAAAAGGTGAAGCAGATTCAGGTATTGCATTTGCAGGTTTACCACTTGGTCATGAATTTACGTCATTAGTATTAGCATTACTACAAGTTTCAGGCCGTGCGCCGAAAGTTGACGAGTCGGTTATTAAACGTGTACAAGCGATTAAAGAGCCGATCCAATTTGAATCGTTTGTTAGTTTAACTTGCCACAACTGCCCAGATGTTGTACAAGCATTAAATATTATGGCGGTATTAAATCCGAATATTTCGCATGTAATGGTCGAAGGTGGCGCGTTCCAACACGAAGTAACAGAGCGGGACATTATGGCTGTACCAACTGTGTTTGCAAATGGTAAAAATTTTGCAGGTGGTCGTATGGACATTGATGATATTTTAAACCTAATCGGCAGTAAGTCAGATGGTTCTGAATTTGAAAATGTTGAACCGTTTGATGTATTAGTTGTTGGTGGTGGTCCTGCAGGTGCAGCAGCGGCAATTTACTCAGCGCGTAAAGGTATTCGCACAGGTATCGTAGCAGAGCGTTTTGGCGGACAAGTAAATGATACATTATCAATTGAAAACATTATTGGAACGAGTGCAACAGAAGGTCCGAAATTTGTTTCAAGCCTAGAAAGTCATGTTGCCGATTATGCGGTCGATGTCATGAAATCTCAGCGTGCAGCGAAAATCGAGAAAAAAGACTTTGTCGAAGTAACATTAGAAAATGGCGCGGTATTAAAAGGGAAAACAGTCATCCTATCTACGGGTGCTCGTTACCGCCAACTTGGTGTACCTGGTGAGCAAGAGTTTAAAAATAAAGGTGTTGCATACTGTCCACACTGTGATGGTCCTATTTTTAAAGGGAAAAATATTGCAGTTGTTGGTGGCGGTAACTCGGGTGTTGAAGCGGCAATCGACTTAGCGGGTATTGTTAACCACGTTACATTAATGCAAGGTGCATCAGAACTTACAGCGGATAAAGTTTTACAAGAACGTGTACGCAGCTTGAAAAACGTAACAGTTATTACGGATGCTTTCACAAAAGAAATTACTGGTACGAATAAAGTGGATGGTTTAACGTATTTAGACAATGTTTCAGGTGAAGAACGCCATATTGAGCTAGAAGGCCTTTTCGTTCAAATTGGTTTACTACCAAATACAGAATTTTTACAAGGTGCAATTACGATGAATGCACATGGTGAAATTATTGTAGATAAGCACGGCGCAACAAATATGCTAGGTGTCTTTGCAGCAGGTGACTGTACAGATGCAGCATATAAACAAATCATTATTTCAATGGGGTCTGGTGCTACAGCAGCACTTGGCGCATTTGATTATATGATTCGTAATACATCAGGTGAACGTGAGTCACTTAACGTATAAATGAATAGAAATAGAGGGAGTCTTCGTAAAGAGGGCTTCTTTTTTTATGCAGATTATTTAGCCGTTTGATATGATTGTTATAACAGTAAAATAAAAAAGTTGAGGTGACCATAATGGTGAACTCCGAAAAAACAGCAAGAACTTGCTCACAAGGACATACTTATTATAAAAGTAGTGATTGCCCGACATGCCCTGTTTGTGAAGCGGCAAAAAAGCCAACAGCAGGATTTTTTGCAACACTTTCAGCACCTGCGAGACGAGCTTTGGAGCATGAAGGAATTACGACGTTAGAACGCTTAGCAGAGTTTTCGGAAAAGGATATTTTGAAATTACATGGTGTTGGGCCTGCAACAATGCCAAAGTTAAGACAAGCACTCCGAGATGCCCAACTTACCTTTTGGAGTAAAAAGTAGAGGTTTTCCGAGGAACCGATAAAAAAGCAGAACGTCATATGAAGGTCGGATCAATAGTAAGTTCACCAATTTTCCACACCAATTAAAGACAATTTGATTTACAATGAGTTGGATAAGGCTAGAGAGGGGATATTTATTATGAAGATTAAATTATTATCAGTAGCATTACTTGCGGTAGGTATACTTGCAGCATGTGGTGATGAAAAAGGAACGGATGGAGGACAATCTCCAGAACAACCGGGACAAACACAACCTGAAACGAAAGAACCTACAACAACACAAGGGCAAACAGATGATATTAAAGCATTAGTAGAAAGCTATAGCTCAAACAAAACAACAGATGAGCAAGCATCGATTACATCAACACAATTAATCGTAACGGATAAAGATAGTAATGAAACGATATATGATTTACCAGAGGAAGAATTTTTCGTTTCAATCGCACCATTCATTACTCAAACACACCCATGTACAAACCATAGCTTAACAGGCTGCCAAGGTGAATTAGTGAGCCAGGAATTTGATGTGTTTATTGAAAATGAAAAGGGAGAAGTTATTGTAGATGAGAAGATTACGACATTAGAAAATGGTTTCTTCGACTTATGGCTACCTCGTAACCAAGCATACATTATCCAAATCGAGCAAGACGGTAAAAAAGTAGAAGGCGGCATTACAACGTTTGAAGAAGATGGTACATGCATTACGACATTACAACTGAAATAGCAAGCAAAAAAACGCTCGGATGAATGAATCCAAGCGTTTTTTGTTAATTTATTTAATTGTAATCCCAGACTGCATTTCATAATTTCGTACGAGCATGCCGTTTGATTTTATCATGCCGAAGTTTTCGTAGTAAGGAATTAAGTCATCATCACAGCACAGATCAATCATATAAATATCATCTAGTTGTTGTAACATACGTTTTACTAATTCCTTGCCAATGCCTTTGTTTTTATACGCTGGCAAAACTTCAAGGAACGGAATGTAGGCTGAAACGACACCATCACTAATTGCTGTTATAAATCCAACTACTTGATTTGTATTTTCATCTAACGCAATGATCACTTTACTGCTATTTTTCAATAGTTTTAAATGTGTTTGTAGATTTGGGGGATTTGGCCAATCCACGAAAAAACCGTTCAACATAGTAGATGAAATGCCATCAATATTATTTTTATATACTATGATATATATCAACTCCTAATTATTAATTGATTAGATAGATGATATATCTCAAAAGTATAGTAACAAAACCATAACCTCCGAATATTTATTTAGGCTGCATTCTAAAATTCAAAAGCCCTATTTATGAAAGCGCCCCCGATTGTAAACGATACATCAGCTCGTATTTCCCACCAAGTGCAACGAGTTCATCATGCGAACCTTGCTCAACAATTTCACCGCGATCTAACACTAAAATCTTATCGGCATTTTTAATCGTAGAAAGTCGGTGTGCAATGATGAATGTTGTACGCCCTTGCTTTAAAACATCCATCGCATGCTGAATAATTTCCTCTGTTTCAGAGTCAATATTTGACGTTGCTTCATCCAAAATTAAAATTGCTGGGTCAAAGGCAAGTGCACGTGCGAATGAAATAAGCTGACGCTGCCCAGAAGAAAGTGTGCTTCCTTTTTCGATAACGGGTTCATCAATACCTTGTTCCAGTTTTGCTAGAACACGATCGCCGCCAACTGCAGCAAGCGCTTTTTCCACCGTTTCACGCGATATGCGTTTATCATTTAAGCTAACATTCGTTTCGATTGTACCTGTAAACAAGTAAGGGTCTTGTAAAACGATTCCCATATGCTGGCGAACCGCTTGACGAGGGAGTTTCGTAATATCTTGCCCGTCAATAACGATACGACCCTTTTGTGGATCATAGAAACGGAATAATAAATTCATAATCGAGCTTTTCCCCGATCCTGTATGCCCAACGAGTGCAATTGTTTCCCCTTGTTTTGCCTCGAAATCAATGTTCTTTAATACGTACTCATCATTTTTGTAAGCAAAAGATACGTTTTCGAACACAACATTACCCGTATAGCGGTCAATCCGTGCTTCACTTACATTTTCCCCAGGTTGCTCTAACAGCTCAAATACACGAGAAGCCGCAACAAGTGAACGTTCAAGCTGTGAAAATTGATTGACCAAGTTTGTGATTGGATTAAAAAGACGTGTAATGTAATCAACAAAAGCATAAAGTGTTCCGGCAGAAACAGCTTCCGGTAATGTCATTGATTGTGTACCAAAGTAAAATACAAATACAGCGAACATCGCTAAGCGTAAAATATTGACTAAGTTATGTGAAGTAGCAGAATCTAGAACAAGTAATTTACGATGGTATTCGTAATGTTCATTGTTCATTTCATCAAATTCATGCTTCATTTGATCTTCACGACGGAATGCTTGAATAATCGTCATACCGTTAATCGATTCATTAATCATGGCGTTAATATCCGCAATTTTTGTACGGATTACATGATTGTATTGAGAGGCATATTTACGGTATAAAATCATCCAAGTATACACAATCGGAATTAGAATAAGGGCAACAAGTGCCATTTTCCAGTTTAAGATAAACAGCGCAATATAAACTCCTGCAATTGTAATGAAGCTTGTAGCAAACTGCGAAAGTACCGTCACATAAAGATTACGGATTGCTTCTGTATCGTTCGTAACACGGGCAACAACTTTCCCAGCAGGCAAGTTGTCGAAGTATTCTATAGGAAGCTTTTGAATATGCCCAAAAACATCTTTCCGCAATTGCTGTACGACACGGTTCGCCCCGCGCTGTAAGTAGATGTTCATAAAATAACGGAACACCGCTGTTATGATAGAAAGTAGTAAAAATACAGAAAGTAGCCAAATGATCGGTTCAGCCTGTATGCTACCAGGTGCCATATAGTGGTCAATAATATATTTCGCAATGAACGGACCTGTAATATCCGCTACGACTGCAATTGTTAATAATATTAAACCGATTAGTATCGGTGATTTAAATTTTAAAGCGTATAAATACAGTCTTTTTGACGTACTCATTCGGGCACCTCCTCTAGCTGCTGGCGATCAAATTGCTCTTTATACCAACCACCTAAAGTAAGGAGCTGTTCATGTGTACCACGTTCTACAATCATGCCATCATCTAGCACAATTACCTCGTCGGCATGTTGAATACCTGACAGACGGTGTGTGGAAATAATCGTTGTTTTACCAGCACGCTCTGTTTGAATGTTATCGATAATTTTTGATTCGGTTTTCGCATCAACAGCCGATAATGAATCATCAAAAATTAAAATTTCTGGGTCTTTAATTAAGGCACGAGCGATGGAAACACGCTGTTTTTGCCCGCCTGATAAGGAAACTCCTTTTTCACCAACAAGCGTTTCAATGCCCATTGGTAAATTTGTTAAATCCTTTTCAAAGTCAGCAAGTCGGATGGCTTCATTAATTTCCTCAGACGTTGCATCTTCCTTACCGAACAAAATATTTTCACGAATAGTACGTGAGAAGAGCGTGTGATCTTGTGGCACATAGCCGATCCAGTCTAAAATTTGTTCTTTCGTCATATTAGCAAGGTTTGTATCGTTAATAACAATCTTGCCATCACCAAGTGGATACTCACGCAATAATTGGCGAATGAATGTCGTTTTCCCCGCACCTGTTTTTCCTACAATGCCAAGCGTTTGCCCCTTTTGTAAGTTCAGTGAAATTTGCTGTAAATTTTTCATCTGAGACAGTGGATATTGGAATGTGAAGTTATCAAAGCCAATTGAATTTGGTACCGCATATGATTTTGGTGATGCTGGATTTTGAACATCTGCCTCATATTCAAGTGTATCTTGCACACGGTCTAAAGAAGCACTCCCTTGCTGCATGACGTTAATAAGCTCACCAATTGCAAACATCGGCCATACCGCTAAACCTAAATAGACATTAAATGAAACAAGCTGACCTACTGAAAGCTCCCCGCGAGAAACAAGTACAGCCCCGTAGCCAAGCGCAATCACATAACAAATGCCTGTTCCAATTTTCGTTATTGGCATAAACATCCCGTTAATATAAGCAACTTGCATGTTTTTATTGAAAACATCCTCACTCATATCAGCGAAACGTTGTTCATCCTTTTGTTCTTGAACATAGGCACGTATAACGCGAGTACCTGCAACGGATTCTAGAACATTATCGTTCATCTCTCCGAATGCATGTTGTGCGGTCATATAACGTTCATGCACAATCTTCCCTAAATATTGAATGATGATGGCCATAATCGGAATTGGCAACATCGCAAAAAATGTTAGCTTCCAAGAAATAAAGAAGCCCATTGCTAAAATAATCAGCCCCATATAAACAGTGGAATCAATCAGCGTCATAATCCCGAAACCAGCTGTTAAAGTAACTGAGTTTAAATCATTTGTTGCTTTGGCCATTAAGTCACCAGTACGATTTTTTTCATAAAACGTCGGTGTCATATTTAAAAATTGTTGCATCAACCGTTTACGTAAAATTCGATCAAGTGTAATGGAACCTCCAAATAATTGATATTGCCATACATAGTTCAGCCCATAGCTAATTAAAGCCGCTACTAAGATGAACGTCATGTATTTAGTTAACAGTTCACTGGTCATTGTACCGTCTGTCATGGCATCAATTGCCTCACCTAAAATCCATGGTGGCAATACTTCAACCACACTTGCAAGCATTAGCAAGGTAATGGCAATTGTATATTGCTTGCGATATTGCTTGAAAAACCATTTTAATTTAAAAAGTACACTAAACATTATTTAACCTTCTTTCCTCGTAGTCGTAAATAAGCTACCCATCATCTGTTCGATCGTTTCTTAATAGTTTTCTTTGCGTAAAATTGTTCATAGTAAAGCCCTCCTAAAGTGTTTTTTCACTAAAAAAGCGTCACGTAGTTTATTGGAATCGTAATTTATCCAACAAAAAAGACACCAATCCGATTTTTCGAATAGGTGTCAAAACGAAAAAGGGCACAGGTAAGTCCATACCTGTGCTACTTTTTGATTACGTGCTTATGCATAACATAATAAGTAGTGTTGGCTTGGACGATATGAAATTGTATTATTGTGTTGCGGTTTAACAATTACTGTATTCATCATCGTCATAGCCTCCTCTTCTTTTTACATTATTTAGTGTCCCTTAATATTAGTTGAATGAATTATGGCTGTCAATATTTTTTGAAAATATTTTATATTCTGTCTTAATTTTTAATTTTTCTGAAACGTTTTTTTGTAAACAGATTAGTCCAACTTTTAATTCATCCTCACTAGCGTAGGCATAGGAAAGTCGAATATGAAAGGTATCCTTTGGTTCGTAAATATAGCCAGGATTGATGAGTATCTTTTGCTTAAGTAACTTATAAAATAATTCAGATGTCACGATGGGCTGGTGGAATTTTAGCCAAATATAGAAGCCACCCTTTGATTTTTCCCAACTTGCGATGTCAGAGAAATGTTGTATCAGTAATTTTTCCATATAGAGCGCTCTTTTTTGCAATTCGGATTTTAAAGTAATGATATGTTCCTCATAAAGTCCGTTTGTCAGCCAATGCGTTACAATTTCCTGAGAAAAAGCACTAGAGCCATAATCCATTTGCATTTTTATGTCGGCGATTCGTTTAATGACAGGTATTGGTGCTACTACCCAGCCAATGCGTAAACCGGGACTGAGCGTTTTAGATACACTTCCTAAATAAACAACCTGTCCAGCGGAATCAATTGCCTTTAATGGCGGTGAGAGTTTTTCAAATGCTAGTTCAAAATAAACATCATCTTCAATGATTGGCAAATTAGCTGCTAAACACTGTTCATAAAATTGTTCCTTTCTTTGTTGAGACCATATAGCACCTGTTGGGTTATGGAGCGTTGGAATGGCATAGTAAATATTTTGACCGCTCAACTTTTTTTGTATGACCATTTGCTCAGTGCTTGATGAGATACTATGTAAATTCATCCCATACGATTGAAACGGATGGACGGAATTAAGATAAGAATACTCTTCTTGTAACACTGTTGAGCCGGGCTCTAGTAAGCCAACAGCAATTAATTGCAATGCTTGTAAGCCACCAGAAACAATACATATATTACCTACTGTTGTTTCGATATTTCGCTTTTTTAAATAATGAACAAGTGCTTGACGAAGGGCTAAACTTCCTTGAGGTGAAGAATAGCCAATTGCTTTTCCGTCTAATTTTAAATGTTGTAATGAATGTTGGATTTTTTCAGTAGGTAATAGACTCGGAGAAAGCTCACCGGTACTTAGACGAATAATGGATTCATCTTGCTCAAATTCATTGATTAGTTGAATTGTTTGATAGTTCGCTTTATGAATGCTTGTTTCGATATATTTTTGCCAATTGGGCTGTTTTTGTTTAACGAGAATATTCCATGAATCATTTGAAACAAAAGTGCTTGAACCAATTTTAGAACATAAAATACCATCTGCTTTTAATTCGTCAATTGCTTCTTGTAACGTGCTTCGATTTACGCCGAGTGATAACGCGAGTTGCCGTTGCGCGGGCAATTTTGTTCCATTTGGCCAATGCCCATTTAAAATTTGTTCGGTTATCCAATGCACGATTTGATTCGCTAAACTAATGGATAATGTTCTATCAGGCTTCCAATTCATAAATCAGGCAACTCCTTCTACAATCAATTACGCCTCGGCGTAATTGCGTCCAAATTTCGAATTGCGCTCGCGCAATTAACTCCTTTCGAAATTTGAGACATCCGCCGGGGGCTTAGGCCAACACTATGTTGGTCACTCAGGCGTTGCCACACGATGTGGCGTTCTTAGCCTGAGTTCCTCTATTCAGCTTGGGTTTGAACCCCTGCTGAATTAAGTGAAATTGGGTGGATAAAAAACCAACCAATTGGACCTGTTTTTATAGTTATAACATAAGTAATATTGTTTCGTAGAGGGGTGAATTTCTTGGAACCAATATTTCATGGGATTATTTTAGCATTTGGATTAATTTTGCCGTTAGGTGTACAAAATGTATTCGTTTTTACGCAAGGTGTGATGCAACCGTCACTTTTACGCGCATTACCTGCAGCTGTTACAGCGGCTATTAGTGACACGCTATTAATTGTATTAGCAAGTTTAGGCGTCTCTTTAATTGTGATGCAAGTCGAATGGTTACGTCTTATTTTATTAATTGGCGGTATTTTATTTTTAGGCTATATGGGATTTGTTATTTGGCGTTCTGATGCCGCAAAGATGGAAAATCAGCAGGCGATGCCGATGAAAAAACAAGTGCTTTTTGCATTGTCTGTGTCATTATTAAATCCACATGCATTATTAGATGCAATCGGAGTAATTGGTACGAATGCTGTGAAATACAGTGGCAATGAGCAATGGCAATTTATTTTGGCTTGTGTGCTCGTTTCATGGCTGTGGTTTTTAGGGTTAATGTCTACAGGGGCGCTGCTAAAAAAGATGAAAATTTCTCCGACTGTTTTTTCCTTATTTAATAAAGTTTCTGCGCTATTTATTTGGGGAACAGCGATTTATCTTTTAAGTAGTTTGTTGTAAGTGTGTATTTGAAAAAATTCGTGTATTTCGCTATTCTTAATAGTAGAAAGTATAAGAAAAAAGGAGCTGAGCAGCATGAAAAAGCTAGTAATGTTAATGATGGTTATATTGTTATTGGCGGCTTGTGGGACGGAAACATCGCAGCCAAAAGAAAACACGCAAGGTAGTGCTAAAGAAAAAACGATTGTACTATACAAATCGGATGCCAATGCCGAGTTTACGATGCCGTTTGAAGAAAAATATCCAAGCAAAAATGAAGATTTAGTAAAGTTTATATTTGCAAAAGTAAATGAGCATGAGGTAGCGCTTCTTGATTATGAATTTGAACAAGAGGATAAAAGTTTAGTATTAAATTTAGGTGATGATGTTTACACAATTCAAGGCTCAGCAGGGGCAGCGATGTTTGTAGAAACATTAGTGAAATCATATTTTGAAAACTTCCCGAAACTACAGGAAGTTACATTTATTCATAAAGGCTCTTATGAATCGATTTTAGACCATATGATGATCGGTGAACCATATAAACGAGAAAACTTCAAAATGAAGTAAGGGGATTAAGAATATGACCCAGATTTGGACAAATGGCATCATTTATACAATGGAAAATGAATTTTCAACAGTAGAGGCTGTCCTTGTAGAAGAAGGGGGAATTCGAGCTGTTGGGACATTTGAAGCTTTGAAAAATCAAGCAGATGAAGTGATTGATTTACAAGGTGCGACGATGTATCCAGGATTTGTGGATAGCCATTTGCATATGGTTGCTCATGGCGAAAAGTTACAGCGTTTAGATTTAACGCATGCAACATCTGCTGAGCAAATACTAGCACTTGTCAGTCAAGCTGCCGCAACATTAGAAGCTGGTCAATGGCTATTTGGTGAAGGGTGGAGTGAACATAACTTTCAGGATGGGCGTATTCCTACAAAAGAAGAGTTAGATCAAATTTCAGAAGCACCTATACTATTGACGCGTGTTTGTCATCATGTTGTGCTAGCGAATTCAGCGGCACTAGCAACAGGCCATATTACCATGCAAACGGAAGATCCTCCAGGTGGGAAAATCGGACGTCATGCAGATGGGCATTTGAATGGTTTACTGTATGAACTTGCGATTAATTTAGTAACGGATGAGATTCCAAAAGAAGGAGAAGCGTATATAAACTCCTTGGAAACAGCATTGAATCAAGCGGTAGAAAATATGCTTTCTTACGGATTAACGGGTGGTCATACGGAGGAAATGAGTTATTTTGGTACCTATACAAACCCTTTAACCGCCTATCAGCGCGTCATAGGAAATGGGCAAAACTTCCGTGTTCATTTACTTCGTCATCATAATGTATTCCAAGAAATGATGGATGCGCAAGTAGGTGATCAACAACCTTTCTTAGAACTAGGTGCGATGAAAATATACGCAGATGGTTCTTTTGGCGGTTCGACAGCAGCATTATTAGCACCGTATGCAAATGATGAAAGTAATAAAGGCATGCTCATTCATACGGATGAACAAATGGAGCAACTTATTATGCTTGCTAGAAAACATCAGGAAGCTGTCGCAATTCATATGATTGGTGATGCAGGAGTGGAGCAAGTTATTACATTGTTAGAGAAACACCCAGTATTTCCTGGGAAACGTGACCGACTCATTCACTGTTGTTTAGTGACTGCTGAACAAATCGAACGAATGAAGAACTTGTCGGTTATTTTAGACTTGCAACCAGCATTTGTACCTTCAGATTTCCCATGGGTAGTAGACAAAATCGGTCCAAATCGTAAATCCTTAGCTTATGCGTGGAAAACATTTATAGATGAAGGGCTCATGTGTGCAGCAGGAACGGATGCACCGATTGAAGCGATTAGTCCAATGGAAACGATTTATGCGGCTGTAGAACGTAAAAAGTCGAGTGACACTCATAATGGGTATATTCCGGAAGAAAAAGTAACGCGCTTTGAAGCAGTGAAGATGTATACAGTTGGCAGTGCACAAGCGACTTGCAAGGAACATAAGCGCGGTATGATTAAAGCAGGGTATGACGCGGATTTCACTATTTTTGACCGCGATTTATTTGCAGGTACGACAGAAGACATGAGGCAAGCGCAAGCATTAAAAACTGTAGTAGCAGGTAAAGTTGTATTTAATAGAAACAACAATAAATAAATAAATAAATAAAAAACAAACACAACTCAGGATTACTTTCGTCGAGTTGTGTTTTTTTATTGCATTTTTAGGGAATGAAAAAGACATTATGTTGTTGAATCATTATTAAAACAAAGTAAGTCTATATAAATTATGTGAAAATAGTATTGTAATACAAAGGTAAAAAAGGTAGAATATAAAAAACTGAAAATTCAGTTTTAAAAAAGGGGGATTCAAAATAATGAAGCTAAATCGTATAAGCTTGCTATTATTTATGTTTGTATTCGTTTTAATGTTAGCCGCATGTAGCAATGATAGTGAGGACGCAACAACAGGTGAAAAGCCTGATTCAAGTGTTCAAACTGATACAAATGCTGATGAACCTGTTGAGTCAGGCGGCGAATTAATTTTTGAAGTACTATCAGAAGCAGTTGAGCTAGATCCACACGGTTCGAATGATATTCCTTCTTCCAATGTTCAACGTAATATTTTTGAAACACTCGTTACTCGTAATTTTGAAACAGGTGATATTGAGCCGCTATTGGCCGAATCTTGGGAGTATATTGATGAATTAACATTGCAATTAAAGTTGCGTCAAGGCGTAAAATTCCATGATGGGACAGACTTTAATGCAGCGGCAGTAAAAGCGAATTTAGATCGTATGATTGATCCAAATATCGCATCTCCTCGTTTTTCAAACTTTGAACCAATTACAGAAACTGTAGTAGTGGATGATTATACAGTGCAAATTAAAACAGAAAAGCCATATGGTCCGTTATTATTCACATTAACGCATCCTGGTGGAAATATAATGAGCCCAGCAGTTATTGAAGAAGATTATAAGCGTATGGAAAGTGGCGGGGAAGCTCGTGCATACGGAAATGAAAATCCAATCGGTACAGGTTTTGTTAAGTTGGATAAATGGATTCCAGGGCAAGAAATTCGTTTAGTGAAAAATACAGAATATTGGGGTGAACAAGTAGCTTATGATTCACTTGTGTTCAAAACAGTTCCTGAAAGTCAAACACGTGCAGCAGATTTAGAAGCAGGCTATGCCCATATTATTGACCCAGTTCAGCCGACAGAAGTGCCACTTGTAGAAGGGTTTGCCAATATGATTAAACAGCCATCTGTATCGATTTCATATGTAGGGTTTAATACAGAAAAAGCACCATATGATAATCCAAAAGTACGTCAAGCGATTTCAAAAGCATTAGACCGTAAATCGATTATCGAAGGGGTTTATGATGGATTTGGTGTAGAAGCATTTGGTCCATTATCTCCAATGGTATGGGGGTATACGGAAGAGGTAACACACCAAGATACGAATATCGAAGAAGCGAAAAAGCTATTAGAAGAAGCAGGCTTTAAAGATGGTTTCAAAACAACAATTTGGACAAATGACAATCCACAACGTCAACAAATTGCGATCATTTTACAAGAAACATTAAAGCAACTAAAAATTGATGTGGCTGTTGAAGTAATGGAGTGGGGCGCATATTTAGAAAAAACATCTAAAGGTGATCATGACATGTTTATCCTTGGTTGGGCACCGTCAACTGGGGATGCAGATGGCGCAATTTATCCATTATTCCATACATCAGATATTGGAAATAACAACCGTACGCGCTACTCAAATCCTGAGCTAGATAAGCTATTAGAGGCGGGACGTGTGGAAACGGATGATACAAAACGCGCAGCAATTTATAAGGAGGCACAAGAGCTTATTAATGTAGAAGCACCAGCAGCATTTATTCACCACCAAGCCTATTTAACAGGTTATAGTAATAATGTGACGGGCCTTTCTGTAGATGCTACGGGAATTTACCAGTTACACAAAGTGAAGATTACAAAATAATAGTAATTTACTAAACGCTATCTTGAGTTCAATTAAAGATAGCATTTTTTTTTCGCAAAATTTCTCGGACAATTTTGTATACTGAATGTATATGAAAGGAAATGATTTGATGCAGCCGATTGAAAATATATTACCGCCTATTGTGAATCAGCGGACGAAAATTTTAATTGTTGGCTCCATGCCGAGTCAGAAGTCTTTAGAAAAACAGCACTATTACGGCAATCCGCGCAATCACTTTTGGACGATGATTGGGCAAATTTTAAACGTAGCTATTCCGGAAGACTATGAACAGCGCATACAATTGCTTCTTGCACATCACATAGGATTATGGGATTCGATTCAAAGCTGTGAACGTCAGGGGAGTTTAGATGCTACGATAAAAAATGAAATACCGAATAATTTTGAAGCGCTATTTTTGCGATATCCGCAAATCGAATTGGTCCTTTTTAACGGGGGGAAATCTTTTGATGTTTTTAGAAAACGAGTAGGGCTTGAGACTTTAAATGGGCGTGCATATGAAAAAATGCCATCAACAAGCCCGATTCCTGGGAAGAATATTAAATCATTCGAGCAAAAAGTAATGATATGGAGATGTATGGAGCCTTATTTATAGCAAAAGAAATTCAATTTCGCTATCATTAAAGTATTCAATATTGAGGGAGATGATTGGTTTGTATCGTAACACAGAAGACTTTTTTTCAGAATGGAACGGATCAGCAAAAGGTACGTTAAAAGTAATAAAAGCAATTACAAATGACAAAATGGATGTTGCCATTGTAGACGGGCATAATTCACTTGGTTGGTTAGCATGGCATTTAGTAGGAGTAGCGGGTGCATTTGGTCACTTTGCAGGCCTACAAATTCCAGCACCGGGGCCAGATATGAAGCAACCCGAGACGATGGCTGAGATTATCGAAGCCTATGAAAAAGTTACAGAGGCATATAAAACTGAGGTTAGTGCATTAACAGCAGAACAGTTAGTAGAAGAAGTTCCCGCGTTTGGTGGCATGATGAAACGTGGACAACTATTACGCGTATTAGTTGATCACCAAACACATCACCGCGGACAAATGACAGTTCTACTTCGTCAAGCAGGCTTAGAAGTACCACCAGTTATGGGACCAACTCAAGAAATGCAATAATTAGTAAAAAACTCCAAGCTGAAGTGGCGCGGAGTTTTTTCTATAGAAATCAGTATAGCATGTATTAGATTAGGATAAAAAATAGTCATACGCATTTTTTATAAGGAGCGTAACGGTAACAACGATGAACAGGATACGTACATAGCCACCACCTCGTCGAATTGCAAATTGTGAACCGATAATGGCCCCCACAATTTGTGCCGCGCCCATAATAAAACCAACAGCATAATTAATTTGTCCGAGGCTAATAAACATTAAAAGTGCCCCGATATTACTACCGAAATTTAATAGTTTGGCATTTCCAGCAGCTTTTAGGAAATCATAGCCTACGATTAAAAAGGCGAAAATTAAAAACGTACCAGTACCTGGACCTAAGAAACCATCATAAAGTCCGATTAGGGTAATGACAACTAAAAACGAAATAAACTTTGTTCTTGAAAGTTTTTTAACAGCTGAAATAGTGCCCCAATCCTTTTTGAAAATCGTAAAGACTGCAACGGCAGCGAGCATAAATAACATGAGTGGTTTGAGTAAATTTGGATCAAGCAAATGAACGATCCACGCCCCAAGCATTGCTCCGAAAAATGTAAGTGGGAAAAACTTAATGACGGATTTAATGTCGAGTTTTCCAGAGCGATAAAATGAAATGGTACTTGTTAAAGAACCCATTGTGCCAGCTAGCTTATTTGTTGCAACTGCGGCAGAAGGACTCATGCCTGTGAATAGCAGTGCGGGCAAGGAAATCAGTCCACCGCCACCAACAACCGAATCAATAAATGCAGCCAAAAAGCCAAAGCAAATTAAAATAATGATAAGCTGTGGGTCTAGTTCAACCCCCATATGTAAGACCTTCTTTCTATGTAATCAATTATGCCTCGGTGTAATTGCTTCTAGATTTTGAATTGTGCTTGCATAATTAACTCCCCTCAAAAGCTACCAGAGGCCATATCTTCAATTAATAGGTGCTTAAACATCCACTAAATGAAGATAAGGAAATGCTATCGGAAATGTAGAATAAAGTAAATAGCGATAGTGCAAATAGTTAAATGATTTGAAATATTTATGATAAATTTAAGAGATTAGATGAATAGAAATGGAGAAATACAATGAAACAATATCAGTTTTTATTATTTGATTTAGATGATACATTGCTCGATTTTAATGCAGCTGAACAGATTGCTTTACCGAAGCTGTTTGAAGCACATCAATTCCCGCTTACAGAGGAAGTTTACCGAGTGTATAAGGAGATTAATAAAGGACTTTGGCATGCACTGGAAGAGGGGGAAATTACGCAACAAGAATTAATGGCAACGCGTTTTGCCAAAACATTTGAGGCACTTGGGGAAAAGGTAGATGGCCGTGCGCTAGATGCAGAATTCCGAAGCTATTTAGCAGAAAGTAAAGTGTTTGTTGAAGGTGCGTTTGAATTAATTCAATCACTTGCACCGAACTATGAGCTGTATGTTACATCTAATGGTATTTCAGAAACACAAACAAAGCGCATACAAGTAACGGGGTTAGCTCCTTATTTTAAACATGTGTTTGCTTCTGAGGAAACAGGGTATCAAAAGCCGTTGAAACCATTTTTTGACTATGTTTTTGAACGCATTCCACAATTTGATCCTGAAAAAACGATGATCATTGGAGATTCTTATAGCGCGGATATTGTTGGTGGTGCAGGGGCAGGTATTGATACATGCTGGTTGAACCCGAAGCGAAAAGAGGCAAATGCGATGATTCAACCGACGTATACGATTGATACATTATCGCAATTAGTCCCTATATTAGACGGGGCAAAATCTCTACAGAAAATTACAGAGAAACAGTGACTTTTTGATTGTGCCCTGCGATTTAAGGGTCAAATGACGTAGAGAATGTAGTCCATAGGAGCATAGTAAAGGATGGAAATCTTTGATAAACTAATGAATAACTATGCATATAAGGAGTGGCACGATGACATTACTTTTTATAGTCGTACTTATTGCTATTTTTGGCTACTTTGCGATGAAAATTTACCAACATGACAATACAACCTTTTATAAGTTAACGGGTTATTCCTATTTGGATGTATGGACAAATAAAAAAATCCGTACAACACATAAGCTTGTTAGTGTATTGGATGAAGTAAAGGGTCCCCATAAAATAGTAGTAAATGTACAACTTCCTACAAATGAAGCGTTACAACCGATTGATGCAGTGCTTATTCATGAAACGGGTATCTATGTAATTAATATGCTAGAAATGTCTGGTTGGATTAATGGGCGTGAACAAGATATGCAGTGGACGCAGCTACTACATAAAAAGAAATCCAATTTGTTTAACAATCCGATACATGAGACGGAAAAGTTAACTTTAGCTTTACAGGGGCAATTACCTGAAGTGAGTGAAGAGGTATTTGAGTCAATGGTATTATTTTCAAACGATTGCTCTTTCCAAAATATCGAGCTCTTTTCTGAACATGTAGATGTGATGAAATCTTCGTCTATTAAAAAGTGGACGAAAAACTTACAACAACAGCAACGTTTGAGTGAGACTGACATTCAAACAATTTATGCCGCTTTAGAGGGCATGATGCAAGTGAAAAACAGTGCATCAAATGTGAAAAAGGCTGTTCTTTCTTCAAATTAAATTTTAGTGTAACCAAGTAGATTGTAAAAATCTACTTGGTTTTTTTGTGGGGAAAAAAGGTGAAATATTAATAGATGTAGAATAGAAGTAGGTAGCAAGGATTTCTTTTGAGGAGGTTTTTTTATGAGATTACAAGATAAGGTTGTAGTTGTAACAGGTGCTGCGTCAGGTATGGGAAAAGCGATTGCGATTCTATTTGCGAAAGAGGGAGCAAAAGTTGTTGTATCCGATTTAACACTTGAAGGCGCGGGTAATACGGTTGCTGAAATTACAGCTTTAGGCGGAGTAGCAACAGCTGTAACGGCCAATGTAGCAGTAGAGGCGGATATCCACAAGTTAATTAAAGCCGCACAAAACAGCTACGGCACATTAGATATTTTAGTGAATAATGCTGGTATTATGGATGACTTTTCTCCAGTTGGTGATGTGAAAGATGGGTTATGGGACCGCGTTTTTGATGTGAATGTCAAAGGGGTAATGCGTGCAACACGCCAAGCAATGCCTATTTTCCTTGAAAAAGGGGCAGGGACAATTATTAATATTGCCTCAGTTGGCGGTTTATATGGATCACGTGCTGGTGCAGCTTATACAGCAGCAAAACATGCGGTTGTTGGATTAACGAAAAATACAGCTTTCCAATATGCAACAGACGGAATTAAATGTAATGCAATTGCTCCAGGTGGTGTGAATACGAATATTAGTGCAAGCTTCCAAAATCCAAGTGAGCGTGGTATTGCCCGCGCTATGGCAGGTGCTGACTTTAATCCGAGAAACGGTGAGCCAGAAGATATTGCCCGTGTTGCGTTATTCTTAGCGTCAGCGGATTCGGATTTTGTAAACGGTGTTGTCATTACAGCAGATGCAGGGTGGACAGCTTATTAACTTGATTCAGCAGAATCAAGTTAAGTCCCGGCGGATGTCACAGATTTTTAAGAGGAGCTTGAAAGAGGAAGTCAACCTAAAAACGTCACATCGTGTGACAACGGCTGACTGACCCACGTCCTGTGGTACCGAGCTCGAAAAAATCTGGACGCAATTACGCCGAGGCGTAATTGATAATAAGAAGTAAAAACGTAAAGGAAGCATGTTATTTTGATAGAAAATCAAAATAACATGCTTCATTACTATGCACTATTGGAAAAATAAATTTTTTTTGCCCTTTTATCAACTTTTTGCCCTCTCGATACGTCTAATGAGTAATACATATTCGGAGGTCAAAAATGAATAAAAAAATTTGGGCAATTGTTGCGATGCTCGGATTAATGTACATAGTATTTTTACAAATGGACATAGAAGCAAGCCCGCAAATCCAGGAAAAAGAACTGAATCTCAAACAGCCAAACTTAACTCAACAGCTTGCATTTATTGCGTTTTTAAACACGATAGATGACGCGCATGATACGAAACTAATCGCAATTCGTCAGCATGAAGCAACGCATATTCCGCTTTATAATCTACAGGAAATTCGTAAGCCAACTGATTTTATCATACAACAGGAAATAGTAGAGCCACAGGAAAAACCGGATGAAGTTGTTCGTGAAAAGAAAAAAATTGCGCTGACATTTGATGATGGCCCACATCCAGTCGTGACGGAGAAAATATTAGCAGTGCTTCTGCAAAATGATATAAAGGCAACTTTTTTTGTGCTCGGACAAAATGTTGGAAAATACCCACAAATCGTACATCAAGCGGCAAAGCAAGGACATGAAATTGCAAATCATTCTTGGAGCCATGCCAATTTTACGAAACTCTCGGGGACGCAAATTACAGCAGAGCTAGAGCAAACGAATGAAGCAATTTATAAAGCGTCTGGAAAGTATCCGAATTTGTATCGTCCACCATACGGAGAGACTAATGCAAATGTGCGCGGTCAAACATCAATGGAAGCAGTGATGTGGAGCGTGGATACAATGGATTGGAAGCATCGAACACCAGAAAAAACGCTTGCTTACGTAAAAGAACAAGTAAAGGATAACGGAATAATATTAATGCATGATATACATAGTGAAACGGCAGACTCTTTAGAAGCGGTCATTAACTATTTGATCGAGCAAGATTATGAGTTTGTAACAGCGAGCGAATTACTGAAATTACAAAGTTAGTCGGTCACCCCTCACTTATCGTCCTTTAAGGCGTTTAGAGTGAGGGGTTTTTCTTTAGAATTTTCGATAATGCCCAGGATTATGGTACGATAAAATCGAACAAGTATTAAGGAGAGTTTATTATGGGCCTATTATCAAAAAGAGAACTAACGATTCAACAAATTAAAAAACAAATTCAACTATTTGCCTGTCCTATTTGTAAACAACAAATGGCGCTGAGTGAAGAAGGCAAAATGAGTTGCACAAACAATCATTCATTTGATGTAGCAAAGCAAGGGTATATTAACTTATTGCATCGCCCAGTCAATTCAATGTATAGCAAAGCACTTTTTGATTCACGACATGCTGTTATTGAAAGTGGCTTATATGATAGGGTGCAACAAGCTATTGCTGAAGCCATTACAGTACCTACGCCAATTATTTTGGATACAGGTTGCGGGGAAGGCTCTCACCTGCACCGGATTTGTCAGCAACTAGATCAGGCAACAGGTGTCGGCATTGATATTGCAAAAGAAGGCATACTGGCGGCGGGGAAATATTATACAGATGAAATATGGTGTGTTGGCGATTTAGCAAATAGCCCGTACAACGCCGGTTCATTCGATGCTATTTTAAATATTCTCTCACCAGCAAATTATGAGGAATTTAAAAGGCTCTTAAAGCCAGGTGGTAAAGTGCTTAAAATTGTCCCACAGGAAAATTATTTAAAAGAATTGCGTATGCAAGCTTTTGCGGATTCTACGAAAGAAAGCTATACGAATGAGCAAACGGTCGCGCGCTTTAAGGAAAGCTTTGCAAATACAGTGGTCAAAAGAATTACGTATACGCTTCCTTTAAATGAAGAGCTTGTACCTAAACTGCTTGAAATGACACCAATGGGCTGGCATATTGAACAGAAAGAGAACATTCAACTACATGAAATTACGATTGATTTCGACTTATTAATTGGCATGGGGGAATAGATGATGAAAAGGATTTTAGTACTCGGAGGCACACGGTTTTTCGGTAAGAAATTAGTAGAACAATTATTAAAACAAAATCATCAAGTAACAATTGTGACAAGAGGTGTTTCTACAAATCCTTTTGGTGAGCAAGTTGAGCATTTACAAGTCGATCGCCAAGATGAAGCGGCATTCAAAGCAGCTGTTGCAGGTCGCAATTTTGATGTCGTCTATGATAATATTTGTTATTCACCGAATGAAGCGAAGGCGTTTTGTGATATTTTTAATGGTTCGATTGGCAAGCTCGTATTTACTTCAACACTTTCGACATACGAAGCTACTGGGAAGCCGCATGCCGAAGCAGACTTTAATCCGCATCACTATGATATTATTATGGGAGATACAGCAGACTTTACTTATGGGGAAGGAAAGCGATTAGCAGAGGCTGTTTTTTATAAACATGCAAAATTCCCTGTTGTAGCTGTACGTTTTCCGATTGTCATGGGGGAAGATGATTATACGAGACGCTTACATTTCCATATTGAGCGTATTGTTAATAACGAACCAATCGGCTTTGTGAATATGGATGCTGAAATGTCATTTATTCAGGCATCAGAAGCAGCGGACTTTTTAGCCTGGGTTGGGATGAATGATGTAGAAGGACCAATTAATGCAACAGCGAATGGTCATATTTCATTAAAACAATTAATCGAACTCATTGAAGAAAAAACAGGTGAGCGTGCAAAAATTGCGTTGCTTGGAACGGACGAAATTCGTTCTCCGTATGCGATTCCTGCATCATGGTATATGACAACAGAGAAAGCACAGCAAGCGGGCTTCGTATTTAGCGAGTTGAATGATTGGCTTCCTACTTTAGTAGAGGCGATTGTAGAGAAGACGCCAAAAAAGTAGACATTGTATTAAAGGGCAATTTTCGCTTACAATAGTAGGATAATAAAAATAAGGTAGGATTCAAACGTGTATAAATTTATCGCAAGTATTGTTAAAGCAATTTTAGGTGTCAACGGAGCAAAAGCTAAAATTTATGGCCTTGAAAATGTACCAAAAGAAGGCGGATTTGTTATTGCCTGCACACATAATGGCTATATCGACATATGTAATTTAGGAGTATCAGTATTGCCACGCGAAATTCACTTTATGGCAAAAAAGCAACTTTTTGATATTAAGGGGTTAGGTTGGCTCATTACAAAGCTAAATGCCTTTCCGGTAGATCGTGATAATCCAGGTCCAAGTGTTATTAAAATACCGCGCCAGTTAATTAAGGACGGTAAGATTGTCGGAATATTCCCAAGTGGCACACGTAGCTCAGAAAATACAGAGTTAAAAGCAGGTGCAGTGACGATTGCACAACTTGCAAAAGCGCAAATTGTTCCAGCTGCTTACATTGGTCCGAAAGATGTAAAAGCGGTATTTAAGCGTGAAAAAGGCTACCTTGTTTACGGGAAACCATTTTCTGTTGAAGGTGGTAAAGAGGGACGAGAAGAGTCAATCCGTCATTTAGAAGCTGAACTTGAACGCTTAACAAATGAATTAAAAGCCAAACATGCTTAAGCACTCTCAATATGAGGGTGTTTTTCTAATGGTAGAAGAACAAGTGAGGGAAGATAAATTTGTACATAGTAATTTATCTTTTTTTACTCGTTATGTATAATAATTAATGTAAATCATATTTTTTTATAGGAAATATTACTTTATATATGAAGAAAGAGAGTGAATCCAGTGGGTCGTAAATGGAATAACATTAAAGAGAAAAAAGCAGGTAAAGACGCAGCAACTAGCCGTATCAATGCGAAATTTGGTCGTGAAATTTATGTAGCAGCAAAATCAGGCGAGCCAAATCCAGAATCAAACCGTGCACTTAAAACAGTATTAGAGCGTGCAAAAACGTATTCTGTACCGAAACATATTATTGAAAAAGCAATTGATAAAGCAAAAGGTGGCGGCGATGAGCAATTTGACGAGCTACGTTATGAAGGTTTTGGTGTAGGCGGTACAATGGTAATCGTCGACGCTTTAACGAATAACGTGAACCGTACAGCTTCTGAAGTACGCGCGGCATTCGGCAAAAACGGAGGTAATATGGGTGTCAGTGGTTCAGCAGCTCATATGTTCCAAGCAACAGCTGTATTTGGTGTAGAAGGTAAATCAGAAGATGAAGTACTAGAAATTTTAATGGAAGCGGACTTAGATGCACGTGACATTTTAGATGAAGAAGGTACAATCATTGTGTACACAGAGCCGGATCAATTCCATGCAACACAAGAGGCGTTTAAAGAAGCAGGTGTGGAAGAATTTGCAGTTGCGGAATTAACAATGTTAGCTATGACAGAAGTTGAATTAACAGGTGATGATTTAACTAAATTTGAAAAAATGATCGATGCACTAGAAGAGTTAGAAGATGTGCAACGTGTTTACCACAACGCTGATTTAGGCGAATAATATAATACCCCTAAAAATCCAGAAGTGTAGTAATATGCTTCTGGATTTTTTATTATTTTCGGCATAGTAAAATTTATACGCAATTTCTAAAGAAATATATGACTTACAGGTAAGATGTGTGACTTTTTAGATAGTTTTGTCTATATAAGTAAGCTATACTAGATTGTGATTTATGAATTTTATAGTGAAGTAAGGGGTGGGAACATGCGTACTTTACGTACAATACGCGGGAAATTATTTCTTTTTTCGTTTTTATTATTTATGATTCCTAGTGTTATTATAGGCTCAATCAGTTATTTGCAAGCCAAAAGTGGGATGGATAATCTAGGGGAAACGATTATTAAAAACAGTGTGGAATCTTCATTACAGTTAATAGAAGCAACAAATAAGCGAGTGGAAGCTGGAGAACTATCTGTTGAAGAAGCACAAGAAGTGGTATTAGCCTCTTTAATAGGGGGAAAGGGTGCGGATGGTAAAAGAGAATTATCAAACCCAAGTGATTTAGGGGGAAATGGTTATATTTATATTTTAGGTCATGATGGGGAATTATTAGGTCATCCAACAAGAGAAGGGGATAACTTATGGAATGACCAAGATAGTTCAGGGGAATATTTTATTCGAGAAGTGAAGGCACAAGCAGATGCAGGTGGCGGTTTTACATATTATGAATTTAATTTACCTGGCAAAGAACAGGTGGCTCCAAAACTAACATATTCTATAGTGGCACCTTATTGGGACTGGATAGTCGTTTCAGGAAGTTACCTCCAAGACTTTAATGCACCTGCAACGGCGTTATTGAAAATTATTTTACTCACGGTTATTGGTTCGACGGTTTTTGCAGTGATTGCGACAATCTTATTTTCACGCCATTTAGCATTTCCGATTAATCGTTTAGCACGTCAAGTCCGTCAAGTGGCAAAAGGTGATTTGACTGTAGATTTGGAGCATATGGAGCGGAAAGATGAAGTCGGTATTTTAAATGAGGGCTTCAATGAAATGTGCATACAACTAAAAGAACTTATTGCAAACGTGGAGCATACGATTATGGACATACAAGGTACATCATCGAGTTTAACAGCTGTTGCCGAGGAAACAAATGCTTACGGTGATGAAATTGTAAGGGCTGTGAATGAAGTTGCAAAAGGTGCATCACAGCAGGCAACAGACACGGATATCACGAATCGAACAATTGTTCAATTTGCAGGGGGCATTGAACAGCTTCATGAGAAAAATAAGTCCATGTTAATTTCTTCAGAACAATTGCAACAATCGAATGAGCAAGGAATACGCAATTTAACAAAGTTAAAGACCCATTCAAATGAATCCTATGAATTAATTAATCGCATGCAAGTTATTTTTAGTTCACTTACGTCAAAAGTGAGAGAGATTGAAGGGATTGTAGGAACGATTAATGAAATATCGGACCAAACGAATTTACTCGCACTAAATGCTTCCATCGAGGCGGCACGTGCTGGAGAACATGGAAAAGGCTTTGCGGTCGTTGCTGAGGAAGTTCGAAAATTGGCAGACCAAACGACGAGTGCGACGGATTTAGTCAGAAATACACTGCGTGGCATTGAAAATGAGACACATATAGTGACGGAAGAAATGGGTAAAACAAATCGTATTGTTTCTGAGCAAAATGACTCTGTGTTACTGACGGAAATTTCCTTTAAAGAAATTGAAAAGGCTGCGCATCATATTAGCGTTGCGATTTGTGATGTGTCGAAAAGTGTAGAAGAGCTAAATGTCTCAAAAGTGACGATTATGGACTCCGTGGAAAGTATTGCAACCATAAGTGAAAAGAATTCGGCAATGGCGGATGAAATGACAGCATCGATTGAAGAACAGCAAAATGCGTTTGCACTTGTAACTACTTCAGCAAATGAGTTAACAGATGATATTACAGGTCTGCAACAATCCATTAGGCGTTTCACTGTGTAGAGAAATTTGTCGATGGGAGTTATTTGCAATTACGAAATGAATGAGGAATAATTAAAAGTAATTTCGGATTTCGAATAATATAATGGGGTGAAAGAATGAAGACTTTTAAAGATTTTGAGTATAAACGTCCAAATTTAGATGAGATGAAAAAAGAATCAGCGACGTTAATCGAGCAGTTTAAAGCCGCATCAACGGTGGAAAATCAAAGCGCTGTAATTGAACAGTTTAATACGATGCGTAACGGATTTTCAACGATGGCAAATCTCGTTTATATCCGTGCATCGGTTGATACGAATGATACCTTTTACCAAGAAGAACGTGATTTTTTTGATGAAGTAAGTCCAGTAGCAGATGAGCTAACGTTTAACTATTATACGGAACTCGTAAAATCACCATTTCGCGCACAACTAGAAGAGAAATGGGGCGCGCAATTATTTGCACTAGCAGAAAATTTATTAAAAGGCTTCTCACCAGAAGTAATTGAGCTGTTGCAAAAAGAAAATAAATTATCTTCTGAATATAGTAAACTTGTGGCCTCTGCGCAAATTGAGTTTGATGGGCAAACATTAACACTTGCTCAATTAGGACCATACGGGGAATCAACAGATCGTAGTGTGCGTAAAGCTGTTCGTGAAGCAAGTGCGGAATTCTTTGCAAGTCACAAAGGGCAATTTGATTCCATCTATGATCAATTGGTAAAATTGCGTCACGAAATTGCAACAAAGCTAGGCTTTAAAAACTATGTGGAGCTAGGCTATGTGAATATGAACCGTATTGATTATGATGCGAGTATGGTAGCCAATTTCCGTGAGCAAGTGCGTCAATTTATTGTGCCAATTGCGACGAAGTTATATGCGCGCCAAGCAGAGCGAATTGGGGTAGAGGACTTTAAGTTTTACGATGAAGGTTTATCGTTTTTAACAGGGAATGCTGTGCCTCAAGGGGATGCCGACTGGATTGTAGCGAACGGTAAAAAGATGTACGAGGAACTTTCTCAGGAAACAGGGCAATTTTTCAATTTTATGATTGACCATGATTTAATGGATTTAGTTGCGAAGAAAGGGAAAGAAAGTGGAGGCTATTGCACATTTATCGAGGACTATAAAGCACCTTATATTTTCTCAAACTTCAATGGCACATCAGGAGACATCGACGTTTTAACACATGAGGCGGGCCATGCTTTCCAAGTATATTCAAGCCGTGATATTGGCATTCCAGAATATTTATGGCCAACGTATGAGTCATGTGAAATTCATTCGATGAGTATGGAATTTTTCACATGGCCGTGGATGGAACTATTCTTTGAGCACCAAACAGAAAAATATAAATTTGACCATTTAAGTAGTGGCTTATTATTTTTACCATACGGAGTTGCGGTAGATGAATTTCAACATGTTGTTTATGAAAATCCTGAGATGACACCAGCAGAGCGCAATGTGGCATGGAAGGAAATCGAAAAGAAATATTTGCCGCATCGTGATTATGATGGTCATGAATTTTTAGAATCAGGTGCTATTTGGCAACGTCAGCAGCATATTTACAATAGCCCATTCTATTATATTGATTACACATTAGCGCAAATTTGTGCCTTCCAATTTTGGAAACGTTCACGTGAAGATTTTGACGCCGCATGGAAAGATTACGCGAACTTATGTAGCTTAGGTGGCTCACAATCGTTTACAGGTCTTGTACGTGAAGCGGGCTTAATTTCTCCTTTTGAAGGTGGCTGTGTAGAATCAGTTATTGGAACGATTGAGGACTATTTAAATTCAGTAGACGATAAAAGCTTATAAAATTGCGAAATCCGTTCAAATTAATTGAGCGGATTTTTGTAATTCATCCCACTTTGTGGCATTCTAATACATAACTAAGAGGAAATTATTGAAAGGAAGAAAGCAAATTATGACGAGAAAAATATGGTTCCAAGTCGGCATTGGGATAATCATTATGCTATTAATTATAAAATACTTTATTGAAATCCATGCCATTTTCAATCCGATTGTCATTATATTTAAGACAATTTTAATTCCAGTATTGCTCGGGGGCGTACTTTACTATGTGGCTGAGCCTTTACAAAGACTGTTAGAGAAGAAGGGAATACCGAGATGGGGGAGTTTAACAACGATTGTCCTCATCTTGATGGGTGCAGTAACAGGGTTGTTATTATTAGTCGGCTCACCTGTTGCGAATCAAGTAAATAATCTTGTAGCGAATGCACCAACAATTGCTTATCAAACAGAAGAGGCAATCAATTACGTGCTGGAAAATTGGGAAAAATGGGGGGGCTTACCACCTCAAGTTGAGGAGTTTGTTGCAACGATAACGAGCTCCATTCAAAATATTGCAGTTACGAGTAGTAAGTATCTTGTGACGTTTGTAAGTGGTGCGGTCTCGGTGACGTTTACATTAATATTAGTGCCATTTTTCTTCATTTTTATGTTGAAGGATCATGAGAAATTTGCTCCACAAATATATGATATATTTTCTGGGAAACGCCGTACATGGTTGAAGAAAACAATGGAAGATATCGATACAGTGTTGCGTAGCTATGTACAAGGACAAGTGCTTGTTAGTTTTTTACTAGCAACGATGATGTTTATCGGATACCTCATTATTGATTTGGAATATTCCATATTGCTCGCGATCTTTTCATTTTTCATGAATATGATACCGTTCATTGGTCCATGGATATCACTTGTACCAGCTATTATAGTGGCACTCATCCAGGACCCTATGTTGGTTGTATGGGTAAGTGTTATTACATTAATTGCCCAGCAAGTTGAAAGTAATTTAATTACCCCGAATATCATGGGGAAATCCTTGGATATCCATCCGCTAACCGTTATTTCTTTAGTGCTTGCAGCGGGTAATATTGCAGGTTTTATTGGGATTATGGTAGCCATTCCAACGTATGCAGTGATTAAAGTAATCGTACAAAATATTTACCATGAACGAAAAAGTATTAAAGAAGCAGCAACAAAAACGGTCTAATTTCTTTCAGCGGGATTATAAATATCAGCTGAAAGAAATTAGTCTCCCGGAGGATAAATGTGGAGCCTATGTGACAAACGTAGGCTTCGCTTTTTTATTTGCGACGAACGCGTTATACTTAATAATTAAGAATGCAAAATTAAAGGAGCAAACAATGCTAACATTTGAACAAAAGCAAGCCATCATTGAAACATTTCCAACGCTAACGAAAAAGGAAATTTCGTTAAAGCGTTTAAATTATCACTTTGAAGCAACGTTATATGAAAAATCCATCGTGGTAGAGAAACTCCATCCAAACGGCAATGGTTTTGTCTTTGTCGGAGATTTAGTGAAATACGAAAAGGAAGCCAATGACAAAGGGCTTGTGAATATTCGTGATTATAGTGAGGCGGCATTACGCGCAATCTTGGCGGATGCTATTGAGTATTTATCAGAGGAAATTGATGATTCGCCAATTATTGAAATTTGGGCTTCTCGTGAAGGTGCGAAATTAGAGCTAGAATTTAATAATCGTTCATGGAATATTTATCATCAGCGCAATTTGGAAGAATCATTTGGAACGCGTGACGATGCAGTAGCCTATTTACGTGAAGAAGGATTCCGACCTTCAAAATAATAAAGTGAGGGAAAAAGTATGGCACAAGCAGAAACATCAAAAGAAGTTTCCGGTAAAAAAATGGGATTCATCGTTATCGGGACAATTATTGCAGCAACGGTTATCATTGTAATCGCCATTCAAGCTTTTTATATGGTATGGGATCCAAAGCAACAAAAAGACCGACAAGATGATGAAACAAACGAGCCAAGCTATACAAAATCAGCGATGCACCATTATGAGCAGCTAATTAAAATTAGTTGACGAAAAAGGCAGAAATGTTGTTAAACCAACGTTTCTGCCTTTTGTTCGTTATCTTTTATTTTTTGTAAATGGTAGCCACCAGTTCCAATCACCAAGTAATTTCATAAAGCTTGGCACGAGCATGAGGCGGATAATGGATGCATCAATCGCAACGGCAATAGCAATCCCAACACCAATTTGCTTAACAGGCATAACATCTGTAAAGGCAAATGCACCTGTAATAACAATCATAATGAGCGCTGCAGATGTAATGATTTTACTCGTTGAAACAAGCCCGTCCACTGTGGCTTTTGTATTGCTGGAGCCTTTTAAATATTCTTCTTGTATGCGGGAAATTAAGAAAACTTCATAGTCCATACTCAGTCCAAATACGAGACAAAATACGATAACGGGGATGATAAGTACAATCGTTCCTTCCGTTAAGCCAAAATGACCGTATTGGAAAATGTAAACGAGAATTCCAAATGTCGAACCAAGTCCAATAATGTTCATAATAATCGCTTTCAATGGAATTAAAATAGAGCGGAAAGCAACCATTAAAATAATAAACGTAGAAATAATAATAATCGTTAAAGCAAGAACGATTTTATCTGAAATTTCATCAAATATTTCTTGACTGAACTTCGAATGCCCCGCAATCCCGATTTCCACGCCAACATCTTTTTCCGACCATTCGCGAACAAATTGCTGTGCCTCTGAAGATGCCCCGTCTGCTGTTAAATAGGCAACTAAGTACATTTTATTATCCTGGACAAAGTTTTCGGCAATTTGATCGAGTGCGCCGGGTGCTTGTGGATTGCTATTGGCCATTTCCCACATGTCAACCGAGTCCATATTCGCTACGGTAAACATCGAAGTGACGCTTTTTACAAGTGGATCGGCTAATAGTTTCTCTTGGATTTCAAATATTTTTTCACGACCTTCAGTTGAATCCCAATCGGAATCATTTTCAGCTAGTAAAAATACGGGTGTTTCAGCGCCTATGTCAAATTGTTTATTCAGAGTGTCATATGTTTGTCTCGCATCATATGAGTCGGGCAAGGCATCGGTTGAAGGAATCGTTAAATTAATATCTTTAATCGGAACCATCGCGATACCTAATAAACCAAGTGCTACGATAATGATAAGTGTAGGACGTTTCATAACAAATGCCGCAAAACTTTGCCAACGTGAAGCAGATGATTTAATGCGGAAAAGACGCCATTTATTTAATCGATCACCTAGTAAAACAATTGTTGCTGGTAGTAAAGTTAAGCCAGATAGTACCGCTAAAAATACGACAATTGTGCCACCTAATGCGATGTTTTGAAAAATTTCTACTTCAATGACGACCATTGCACCTAAGCCAATCATGACACAGAGCGCGGAGAAGATAATGGACCGTCCAGCTGTTTGAATAGCTGTTTGTACTGATTGAACGACAGAGAAATGCACACGTTCTTCACGATAGCGGTTAATAAATAGTAAAGCAAAATCAATAGAAAGCGCCAAACCAAGCATCGGTACGATATTCAATACGAAAATAGAAAGATTAAACGTATCGCCTAATAATGTCAGCATACCGAGTGCCATGATTACTGTAGCCCCACCAATCAAAATTGGTAAAAGTGAAGCAACAACCGTACCGAATGCAAGCAGTAAAACGATTAATGCGATTGGCACACCGATTGCTTCAGCCTTCATTAAATCCTTTTGACTTGCCTCATTAATATCCTTCGAAATAACAGGTTCTCCGGTAATGGAAATCCCTTGTTCATCATCAATAACCGAACGAATCTCATCAATAATTGGGAAGTAATCAACAATGGTGTTATCGAAATCTAGTAGCGCATAGGCATAACCATCTCGATTTAGTGCTTCAACCCCAATTGGAGAAGTGATAGATTGCATTTGTTCAATCTCTTTTAGTTGTTGTAACGTACTTTCGATTTCTGCATCCGATTTATCTTTAAACAGCACAAAGATTGTTTTAGCAGGGATGTCGAATGTTTCTGAAAGTTCTTCGGTCACACGAATATGATCACCATCAACGAAAAAGCCATCACCTTGCAATTTTGAAGGAAGTTGAATGGCAAAGTAAACCATAATCATAAATAATAGAACCCAAAATAATAAAATCGGCTTTGCAAATTTCGTGATGAAATGTGCTAGTTGCTTCATACAAATTCCGCCTTTCTATTTCACATACTACTAGTGTAATAGATTTTAAGGAGAAAAGTAAAAATAAAAAACTGAAACAAAAGCAACAATCGTTACTTTTGTTTCAGCTTAAAAAATAAGACTAATTATAGAGTAAATAATCGCTGCCATAACAGCAGAAATTGGCATTGTAATCACCCATGTTGTGACAATTTTACGAGCAATTCCCCAGTTAACGCCCTTCACATTTTGTGCTGCCCCAACACCCATGATTGCAGATGAAATAACATGTGTCGTTGAAACAGGAAGATGGATGAGTGTTGCACTGAAAATAATGGTAGCAGAAGAAAGGTCAGCTGCAGCTCCGTTTACAGGGCGAATCTTCATAATTTTACCGCCAACTGTTTTAATAATTTTATAACCACCAATAGAAGTACCTAAGCCCATTGCAATCGCACAGGCTAAACGCACCCAACCTTGTACATCATCAGTCGTTTGCCAGTTTGCAGCAATTAAAGCCATTGTAATAATACCCATTGCTTTTTGCGCATCGTTTGTACCGTGAGTAAAGGATTGAATGGCCGCGGTGAAAATCTGCATAATACGGAAACCCTTATTTGTTTTATAAAGATTAAAATCATTAAATAAAAATTTGAATAAAGTCATCATTAAATATCCCGCAACGATGGCGATAATTGGTGATGCTAGTAAGGCAATAATAATTTTACTAAAGCCACTATAATTTAAAACACCAAATCCAGAAGCAGCAATTGCAGCACCAGCAATCGAACCAATTAATGTGTGCGATGAACTGGATGGGATACCGAAGTACCAAGTGACTAAATTCCAAGTAATCGCGGAAAGTAAAGCTGCTAAAATAACAACCGAGCCAATAAGTGGTGCCTCAGGCGTTGATAAAGCAAAAGGATCAACAATGTCTGATGCAATCGCTTTTGCTACACCAACAAATGTAATTGCCCCTAAGAAGTTCATAATTGCCGCCATTATTATAGCAACGCGCGGTGGTAATGCACGTGTAGAAACTGAGGTAGCAATTGCATTTGCTGTATCATGGAAACCATTGATAAAGTCGAAAACTAATGCACATATAACGACTAATACTGTAATAATTAAAAGTGTATTCAATATAAGGACTCCCAAATATTATGCGTTGCGCATAATGATAGTTTCAATCGTGTTAGCTACTGTTTGGCAATAGTCAGCAATTTCTTCAAGTTGCTCATAAATATCCTTAAATTTAATTAAACGGATTGGATCCTTTTCATTTAAAAACAGTTGCTTAATGGATGAACGTAATACTTCATCACATTCACGTTCGTAATCTTTAATAAGAATCGCATGTTGACGCATACCTACAAGATCCTTTTTATTAAGTAAATCCATTGCTTTGACGATTTCATCAGCTGATTTGACAATATAGCCTAAGAAATTACGCATTGATTCATCTACTTCGATTAATGAAAACATTTCAAAGTGTGCAATCGTGCCTTCTGTACCATCTAAAATATCATCCATGCGAATCGCAAGTGCTAAAATATCTTCACGTTCAATAGGGGTCATAAATGACTTATTGAGCATGACGATTAGTTCATGAATTAATTTATCACCAGCTGTTTCATATTGCTTCATGCGGACGCTTATTTCTTTTAAATCTGCGACGGATTCAATGCGGAAATCATTCGCGTAATGCACAGCTTCGCGCATATTTTCAGCAATTTTATGAAGGGCTAAAAAGAATGGATCTTGTTTTTTTGAACTAAACATGGAATGCCTCCTGAATATAAATAATCGATCATATCTAAATTTTAACTTACTTATCATAACAAAATCTGCGCAATTTCTACACAAAATTTAACACAAATGAATGAATCTTTACAATTCTGTAACATAAGGAAATCACCTAGTATCTACATTTGAAATGAGAGGTTCAGCATTTTCTAACAGTTATTAGATAAATGGTTACTTAGCTAAGTAAATCGCGAAGTTCGTTTTCTAAAAATGGTTTTGCATTTAAAAATTGTACAAATGCATCGTATTTTTGTCGTTGTTCAGCTGTAGCTGTTTTGCCTGTGAAATATGCACGAATCAATATGTTCTTTGGTGTATTTTCCATATCGATAAATTCCAATAGCTGCGTTTCATAGCCGACGAGTGATAAAATTTCAGCGCGGATTGAATCAGTAGCGAGCGCGGCGAAGCGTTCTTTAATGAGGCCATGCTGCGTCATTATATTTAAATCGGGAACTTGTAATTGGCGATTTAGTTCATGTTGGCAACAAGGAACGCTTAAAATAACTTTTGCCCCCCATTTAACGGCACGCGCTAAAGCCATATCTGTCGCAACATCACAGGCATGTAGTGTAACGACCATATCAACAGCAGTTTCGTCATTATAATCATTAATGTCCCCAACTTGGAATTGTAAATCTTCATAGTGTAAATCTTGTGCAATTCGATTACATTCCTCGATGACTTCTTTTTTCAAATCAAGTCCGGTTACACGAATATTGAATCCCTTTTCGATTTTTAAATAATGATAAAGGGCAAACGTTAAATAGGATTTTCCTGAACCAAAATCTAAAATACGAATTTGACGGTCTTTTGGTAAATGCGCAAGGGAGTCATCGATAAATTCAACAAAACGATTAATTTGCTTAAATTTATCGTATTTTTGTTTCTTAATTTGACCATCCTCGGATTGCACACCTAAACGTACTAAAAACGGATAAATACGCGATTCATCAAGTAAATACTGCTTTTTTCGGTTATGTGATAAGTTAATTTGTTTTGTTGACGAAGTTTGGTCTGATTTCCAAAGGACTTTATTTTTTTTCGAAAGCTGAATTTGAACAGTTTGCTCAGAAAACTCTGCATGCATTTGGCGAAACTGTTCAAATAATAGATCAAGCTGTTGCTGTAAATCCTCGGGTGAGATGTTTTCATGCTTTAAAATACGCTCATACTGATATTCAAGCTGAATCATATATGCACCACGTAATTCGATTGGTTTTAGTCGAACGCGCTTCAGTTCATTTGATTTTTGACGTGGCTGACTAATTGTTGCTTGCACAAGTGTTTTGGAGTTTAGGAGCGTAATAATTTGCTCCTTCATTTGTTGGAATTCCATAGTGACCGCCTTTTCTTAGAGAGCTGTTTTTTTCTACTCAAATATGTATAAACAGCTCTTATCGTATTCCTTCTAGTTTATCACAATGATCAATAGTGATGCGATTGTACAGGGTTTTTAACTTGATTCAGCTGAAATGGGGAACAAAGGCTAAACCCGTCACGTCCTGTGACAACGCCTTTGTGATCAACATTGTGTTGACCCAAGCCCCGGCGGATGTCACAGATTTTTAAGGAGGCCTGCGTGATGCAGGTCAGTTAGCCGTTGTCACATGGACGCGACGAACTTAGGCTAACTTCCTTAATGAGCGAGCTCGAAAAAATCTGGACGCAATTACGCTGGGGCGTAATTGATATGTATGTTACGATGAAATCAAATAACGAGGTGTAAATGATTGTGTAAGGAGGAAACATAATGAATTCAATGAAAGACGTTGAAACGTTAGTAGAAAAGGGCATATTAGTAGGTGTAAATTTACAAAAGGATAATCATTTTGATTACTCAATGGAGGAACTCGCTAATTTAGCAGATGCCTTAAATGTTGAAGTCGTTGGTACAGTCACGCAAAATTTAGAACGCGTCACATCATCGCATTACGTTGGGACGGGGAAAATCGAAGAAATTAAAGCCTTTTATGAAGAAGTAGATGCGAATATTGTTATTTTTAATGATGAACTTTCACCATCTCAAATTCGCAATTTAGAACGAGATTTAGCATGTAAAGTAATTGACCGCACAATGCTTATTTTAGATATTTTCGGAAGACGTGCCAAAACGCGTGAGGCACAGTTACAAGTCGAGCTTGCTCAATTACAATATATGCTGCCACGCTTAGTTGGGCTACATGCTTCGTTATCACGTCAAGGTGGGGGCACGGGCGGAGGCTTTAAAAACCGTGGTGCTGGTGAAACGAAACTCGAACTTGATCGTCGTAAAATTGAGGATCAAATTGCAAAGATAAAAAAAGATTTAGAAGTGGTAAAAGAACAACGTGAAACACAGCGTAAGCAGCGTCGGAAAAATGCGATACCTGTTGTTTCAATTGTAGGCTATACGAACGCAGGAAAGTCGACCATTATGAATCAGCTCCTTGCTAAAATTGGCCAAGATGAAACGAAGCAAGTATTTGAAAAAGATATGCTATTTGCAACGCTTGAAACTTCTGTTCGTCACATTGAACTTGCGGATAATAAATCGTTTTTACTAACAGATACAGTTGGATTTGTTAGTAAACTTCCTCACCATTTAGTGAAGGCTTTCCGTTCTACGTTAGAAGAAGCGCGAGATGCAGATTTACTGCTACATGTCGTTGATGTTTCGAACGAAGAATACCGCTTTATGACGGACGTGACAAACGATACGTTAAAGGCAGTTGGAGTGGAAGATGTGCCAACGCTTTATGTGTATAATAAGTCGGATTTAGCGAATTTAGAATATCCACTCGTAAGTGGTGATAATATTTGGATTTCGGCAAAAGAGGACGTTGGTTTAGATGAACTCGTACAGTTGATTCGCAAGCAAGTATTTGCGGATTATAAAACGTGTAAAATGCTCATCCCGTATGATCAAGGGGCTATTGTTTCTTATTTGAATGAGTATGCGACGATTTTGGAAACAGCTTATGAAGAAGAAGGAACATTGCTTACACTTGAATTGCAGGAAGCGGATTATCAAAAATATGAATCTTATGTAACGAAATAAATAGGCGTACTGAAAAGTTATTTTGACAATAAAATCAAAATAGCTTTTTGTTTTCCCTTATAAAGGGAAGTTATGAACAAGTTATGTCTTTGTTACTTCACTTTATTTTGCAGAGAAATCTTATCTTTATAGAGAGTAAGCTAGGTGCAAATTGAGCTTGTTTTCATTGGTATTGTAACGTTCGTTCGATAGTGGAAATGAACCGAACTATTACTCCAAATCTTGATGCTATAAAATGCATAATTGAAAAATGGAGGTTTTTAATTGTGTAGAAAAGGAATAATAAAAGATATGTACTGTAAACGAGTTGTTGTGGTATATAATATTATAAAGTGAAGATTCAATCTCTTTAGGGACCCCTCTAAATTGTGAATTGGGGACGCTTGCACAATGTGAAAATTCATGTTGTAAAAACAGCACTTGTTGTTTGTGCTGAGGTAAGTGTTGAAGTAGAAGAATTATTGGTATAAGTGATTATTGAGGAAGTAGGGAAGATTCTTTATTTCCAAGTTCCATCCTCCCAGGAAAAGGGCGGTTTATGTAGATCGTCTAATTATTGGTGCAAAGATTTTAGCAAAAACAGCTTTACTCGCATGACAAAAAGTGAAGAATGGGGAAGGTGGACATTATGTTAGAATCAGTAATTGTAAAGGAATTAACAACAATTGAGCAAATAGAAGAGGCAAGAAATTTAGAGCATGATATTTGGGCAGTTGGCAGTATTCCGATGCACCAAACGCTTGCCACAATTCGAAATGGTGGAATAGTTTTAGGCGCTTACCTTAATGACGAACTAATCGGCTTCAACTTTAGTTGCCCAGGCTTCATGGAAGAGAAAGTATACTTGTATTCACATATGATTGGCATTAAACGAAATTATCGTGAGCAAGGTGTAGGCGAGCTCATGAAGAATTATTTAAAGGATATCGCAATAGAACGAGGGTATCGCAATTGCCGTTGGACATTTGATCCGCTTGAAGGGCGTAGTGGACATTTAAACTTTACGAAGCTACGTGGTTATAGCGATACGTACATTCCAAATTGTTATGGAGAAATGGAAGACCCGTTTAACCTTGATTTGCCAACGGATCGTCTTTTTGTTGAATGGCAGCTTGTAGATAATGATTATTTACGCTGGGATGCAAAAGTCGAAGAATTACTAGAGGAGGCTGTGCCGGTAGTAGAGTGGTCACTCAGTACGGATGGTTTGCCGATGCTTGATAAAGAACAGCAATTTATGCAGCAGGAATCCTTTATAAAAGATGCCTATTTATTACCGATTCCTATGTATTTTCAAAAAATAAAAGTGGAAAGTCCAGCACTTGCAGAAGATTGGCGTTATAAAACACGCCATATTTTACAAGCGATGTTCGATCAAGGCTATAAAATTATTCACTTATCGAAACACAATGAGCATGTGAGTCATTATTTACTCGTAAAGCGTTCGCTATTTGCGTTATAAAATAAGTTAAACTTCAATCCGTGGGGGCTTCATTCTCCACGGATTGTTAAATTTCGTTCAGAAGAAAATGTCTGTCATAATAGGTGATGAAATAAATTCCTACCTGTGACAGCGCAATAAGAGGAGCGATATGAGATGAAATTAGTTGAAGTTACGATTTATCAGCTCGAGATGTGTATGAAAACACCATTCACAACGAGTCTTGGAACAATGCAAAATAAGCGTTTTTTAGTCATTAAGGCAAAGGATGAATCCGGTGTCATTGGCTGGGGGGAAGGCGTTGCATTTGAAGAGCCTTCTTATACAGAAGAGACGCTAAAAACATCATTACATATGCTAGAAGATTTTTTAATTCCACGATTGTTAGGGCAACAATTAACACATCCAGATGAAGTATATGAACATTTCCTCCCAATTCGTCGCAACAATATGGCGAAAGCAGCTATTGAAGGTACGGTGTGGGATATTTATGCTCAATTAACAAATCAAACACTAGCTCAAGCAATTGGAGGCACTGCTGAAAAAATTGAAGTAGGCATCAGCATAGGATTGCAGCCAACCGATGAGCAATTAATTGCAACGATTCAGGGCTTTTTAACGCAAGGCTATAAACGAATAAAGGTCAAAATTAAACCAGGGAAAGATATCGCATTAATTCGAACGATTAGAGAAGCTTTCCCGACTGTTCCATTAATGGCTGATGCGAATTCGTCTTATACACTCGATGATATAGAGTTATTAAAACAACTGGATGAATTTCAATTAATGATGATTGAGCAGCCGCTTGCCCATGATGATTTAATCGATCATGCGACATTACAACAGCAAATTCAAACGCCGATTTGCTTAGATGAAAGCATTACGTCTTATGAAGATGCACGCAAGGCCATTCAACTAGGGAGTTGCGGTGTGATCAATATTAAAATTGCACGAGTGGGTGGAATAAGTGAAGCAAAGCGTATCCATGATATATGTGAGAGACATGGCATCCCTGTATGGTGTGGCGGTATGCTAGAAGCTGGGATTGGACGGGCACAAAACGTCGCACTCACAAGTTTATCCAACTTCACAATGCCAGGTGACACGGCAGCTTCGGAACGTTATTGGCATGAGGATATTATTTTACCTGAAGTGACAGTAGAGGACGGCTACATAACCGTACCAACTACAACAGGTCTTGGCTATATAATAAACGAGCAAGCGATTGAAAAATATTGTATCGAGAAAAAGGTAATTAAAAAGCCTTGAATCCATAAAAATAGTCGGAAGTACAATAAATCTCTCAAAAAGTACTTTTTACTTTCAATAATCAGTAACAAATAAAGAAAAGTTAACAAGGACTGTTTGATTTTCCATTCCTACCTAGCTATAATTGAAATAGATAAGGATGATAATCATTTTCAATGAGAATCATTTAAAAAAGAAGGAAAATGGGAGAATGACATGAGATTATGGTATTTGATTGTTGCTACTGTTGTTCTATCATGCATTTCGTTATTTCTAGGTGCCAAAGATATTACACCACTAGATTTGCTTGATTTTTCATCAGAGGAAACAGAAGTCTTCTTAATAAGCCGTATCCCACGCTTGATTGCAATCATATTAGCGGGTGTCGGCATGAGTATAGCTGGTTTAATCATGCAATCTTTAAGTAGAAATAAATTTGTATCCCCAACAACTGCGGGAACAGATGATGCAGCAAAATTTGGTGTGTTAATTGCGATGATTTATACAGGGGGAACACAATCTGAAAAAGTAGTGCTCGCCTTTGTTTTTGCATTGTTAGGTACAATGCTGTTCATGCAATTATTAAACCGCATTAAGTTTAAAGATGCGATTTTTATTCCACTTGTAGGGATTATGTTCGGAAATATTATTTCTTCCATGACGACGTTTTTTGCGTATAAAGCAGATATTTTACAAAACGTATCCGCCTTTTTAATGGGGAGCTTTACATTAGTTATTAAAGGAAACTATGAATTATTATATTTAAGTGTTCCTGTTATTATTTTGACATATTTTTATGCAAATCGTTTTACCGTTGCAGGTATGGGTGAGGATTTTGCGAAAAACTTAGGTGTTCGTTATAGACTTGTTGTTAATTTAGGACTTATTTTAGTCGCACTTATTTCAACAACCGTTATTTTAACAGTTGGTTTAATTCCTTTTGTCGGATTAATTATTCCAAACATCGTATCGATTTATAAAGGGGATAATTTAAAGAAAACATTACCTCATACAGCTGTGCTAGGTGCATTGTTCTTATTAGCATGTGATATCGTTGGTCGAATTTTAATTTTCCCATATGAGATCCCAATTAACTTAACGGTCGGTGTAATCGGCGGCGTGATTTTCTTAATCATGTTGTTTAGGGGGCGTTCATATGCGTAAAACAGGTTTGAAATTAACTATTTTAGCAGTTCTAGCAATCATTTGTATCGCACTTTATGGTTTGTATGATATTAAAGGTAGCTTTGATTATGCGTTTCCGCGTCGAATGATTCGCGTTTTGGCAATGATTGTAACAGGTGTAGCGATTGCGTATTCCACGGTTGTTTTCCAAACGATTACCCATAACCGCATTTTAACGCCTTCTGTCATGGGCTTAGATTCGATGTATATGGTTGTGCAAACATGTATTTATTTCTTTTTAGGATCTTCTTCTATATTAGTATTAAATAAATATTTTAATTTTACAATTTCAATTGCAGCAATGGTATTATTTGCGCTTATTTTATATCGTTTCTTATTTAGGGCGGATAAGCAACCGATATATCTCTTATTACTGATTGGGATGGTTTTAGGAACAATGCTCGGAAGTGTAACATCATTTATGCAAGTTGTTATTGACCCGAATGAATATACAAGCCTGCAAAATAAAATGTTTGCAAGCTTTAATAATGTGAATGGTGACCTTGTATGGGTAGCAGTGGGGATTTTAGCAATCGCCTTTATTTATGGCTATACGATTTTAAATAAGTTAGATGTCATGTCATTAGGCCGCGATACAGCGATCAATCTCGGTATTAACTATGACCGTATTGTGATGAATGTACTTATTTTATCTTCCGTATTAATTGCAACATCTACGGCGCTTGTCGGTCCAATTCTATTTTTCGGATTAATTGTTGCTAACTTATCGTATCAATTTTTTGCAACGTACAAGCATTCGGTGCTTATAGTTGGTGCAAGTTTAATTAGTATTATTGCATTAGTCGGTGGGCAGTTTATTGTCGAACATCTATTCGAATTTAGTACGACATTGAGCGTTATTATTAACTTCATTGGTGGCGTATACTTTATTTATTTACTATTAAAAGAGAGTAGGTCAGCAGGATGATTCAAGTAAAAGGATTAAGCAAATACTTCGGTAAAAAAGCCGTTGTAGAAGATGTACATGTAACAATTGAAACGGGTAAAATTACATCATTCATCGGTCCGAATGGTGCTGGGAAATCGACTCTACTGTCAATGGTGAGTCGTTTATTAGATTCAGATACTGGTGAAATATTATTGGATACAGCAGACGTGCGCAAAATGAAATCTGAGGAATTTGCAAAACGCGTCTCGATTTTAAAACAATCTAACTTTATGAATGTCCGTTTAACGATTCGCGAGCTTGTGTCATTTGGGCGCTATCCATATTCACGTGGGCGTCTTACAGCAGAAGATATTGAACATGTAGATCGTGCGTTGGAGTACATGAACTTAGTGGACATGAGTGACAAGTTTTTAGATGAACTTTCTGGTGGTCAACGTCAGCGTGCGTTCATTGCCATGGTCATCGCACAAGATACAGAATACGTGCTATTAGATGAGCCTTTAAATAACTTAGATATGAAGCACTCGGTTCAAATTATGAAAATTTTACGTAAACTTGTAGATGAACTAGGGAAAACAGTTATTATCGTATTGCATGATATTAACTTCGCCTCGGTATATTCCGACCGAATTGTGGCGTTAAAGGATGGGCGCATTGTCAAAGATGGCCCAACACATGAAATCATTAATTCTTCCGCATTAAAGCAAATTTATGATATGGACATACCTGTACAAGAGCAAGATGGTTGTCGAATTTGTGTTTACTTTAATTCTCATTAGATCATAATAAATTATAAAAATGCCATTTTGATTTAGTCGAAATGGCATTTTTTGATGGATAATTATAATCTGAGGTCTATTTCTATAAAAGTAAAAATACCCTATTTAATATCTATTTATTATAATAATTAATTTAATTTCCAAAACTAGTTGACGATGAGAATCAATCTCGATATAATGGGGATTGTTCAAATGATAATGATAATCATTTCGAACGGAGATGAATAAAACGAACTTACATATATGAATAGGAGCGATTTACAGATGAAGAACTGGAAGTTAATGACTGTTATTTTATCAATGCTTGTTTTAATGTTAGCGGCATGTGGCTCAAATGATGACACTGCAAAGGATTCAGAAAAAGAAAACTCTGCTAAAACAGAGGGCACAAATACAGAAGAAGTTGCTTCAGCATACCCAATGACAATTAAATCAACAGATTCAAATTATGCAGATGTAACGTTTGATAAAGCACCAGAAAAAATCGTTGTATTTGACTATGGTTTCTTAGATACTTTAACTGCTTTAGACGTTGAAGTTACAGCTGTTGCAAAAGGAAACTTCCCTGAATCTTTAAAGCAATATTCAGATGACAAATATTTAAACGCTGGTGGTTTAAAAGAGCCATTATTTGAAGACATCGCTGCAATGGCACCAGATGCAATTTTCATCTCTGGTCGTCAAGGAGATGCATATGAAGAATTATCAAAAATCGCTCCAACAGTATTCGTAGGTACTACAAGCACTGATTACTGGAATACATTTAAAGCTTCAACTCAAATTGCGGCAGATCTTTTTGGCAAGCAAGCTGAAGTAGATGCAAAGTTTGCTGAAATTGAAGCAGCTACTGAAGAATTAAAGGCAATTGCTGCTAGCTCAGATGAAAAAGCATTAGTAACACTTTACAATGAGAAAATTTCTGCTTATGGTCCAGGTGAAGGTTCTCGCTTTGGTTTCGTACACAGCGTATATGGTTTCCCAGCTGCGGATGATACATTAGAAAACTCAACGCATGGTGCACAAATTAGCTATGAGCAAATTTTAGAAATTAACCCTGATATTTTATTCGTAGTTGACCGTATGGCTGCTACGGGCGAAGAATCAAATATTTCAGAAGCATTTAATAATGATTTAGTTAATAAAACGAATGCTGCTAAAAACGACAAAGTGATTTACTTAAATGGTGCGCTTTGGTACTTAGCAGGTGGCGGTTTGACTTCTGAGCTTGAAAAAGTAAATGAAATTATTAACGCTTTAAAATAATATTTATAAGCCGTCCTTCTATTCGAGGGCGGCTTTTTTCAAAATAGGGGGATTTATAATAATGTTTGTACAAATTCGTAAATGGACGTTAACGGAAGGCAATGCCGATAAAATTATTGAACGTTTTAGCAAAAAGCCAGATCAAGGACCATCTATATTAGAAAAACAGCCAGGTTTTATCGGACGTGAATTATTACAAAAGAAAGTTCGTCGCGGTGAAGATGAAGTCGTGATGATTGTCCGCTGGGAATCTGAAGAGGCTTGGAAAAACTGGGAGAAGAGCCCCGAACATATTGCAGGACATAAAGCGAAAATTAAAGAGCACGGTGGCAAGCCGCCAAAACCAGAATTCGTTATTTCGATGGAAAATACAAATTATACGGTAATTGAATAGTAAAATTAAGCAACAGTGGAATGAGCACTGTTGCTTTTTTAATTGGAGGAATGATAGAAAAGCAACATGTAATCATTTTTCACGTTATATATGTATATGGTAAGATAATGTTTATCACAATTAACATCAGGAAGTAGGAATATGTGTGAAAAAATGGGCATATCCATTAGCTATTGTAACAGGCATTATTTTTATCGTGATGGCGTTTACTTATAATACGCCAACAATGAATGCATTGGATGATAAAATAGCTACATTATTAACTGGAAATGAATTAATTATTGTATTTCATTATATAGGGGAGCCAATATTCGTAATTGCAGTTGGGGTAATCGCTTTTCTTTATTTGTGGCTACGTGAAAGAAATTATCGTGGCATGGTCTTTATTTTGCTGACATTTGCGGCAGGTACGTTATTAAATCAAATACTGAAAAGAATATTTGAGCGTCCACGTCCGGAAATTGTGGATCAGTTGACTTCTTATAGTTTTCCATCAGGGCACTCAATGGCGGGGGTACTGTACTTATTTACCCTTGCTTATATTTTTTCAGAAATTGCAAAAGAGAAGAAAAAAATTCAAATAGTATGGATTGCTGCTGTTCTATTAGCTTGTTTAATCGGACTGTCACGAATTGCAGAAGGCCGCCACTTTGCCACAGATGTGATTGCCGGTTGGAGCATGGGCTATAGCTGGTTCATTGTATGTGTGGTTTGGTATGAATCAAGAAAAGATAACCGTCAAATAATGAACACCTAACCCGCATTAAATAGTAGATAAATTCAAATGAAAAGGACCTACCTAAAAGTAGGTCCTTTTCATTTCCAGTTAATTTCTTCTTCAACAAAAGCACGCCATTTTCGCCTAATTCTACTGAAAAGGCACGTTTATCTTCTCCAATTTTTAGGATTTAGCTTACTTTTATATTTGGTCACCACTTCTTTCCCAACAAAAGCAACACCTATCAAAAAGAAGATTTCCCCCACAACTATACTTACTGTAATTACAGCGGCTTTTATGTGAGTTGGTAATGGAGTAAATGGTGTAATGGCAGCAACTCCCCATAGTATAGGATAAAGAATTAAAAGCGCTATTCCGAGTTTAAATAGAAATGGCCTTTTTTGCTTATATTCGTTTGAAACAATTTCTTTTTCCAATTTCAAGTCCTCCGATTTAGTTAAATAAGCTAAACTATATATTGAAACCTATTTGAATACAAGTTTAATAATAAAATTTACGTATTCTTTTGTATCAAAAGTTGGTCTGTTACATAAGATGTTACTACAGCTAAAAAAGTTGCGCTAGGGAAACTTTTAATTTATAATCAAATTAACATAAAGTTGAAGAGGGGAATTCTATGGAAGGGAATATTATTTTTGCGTTAGGATTAACGCTCTTTGCGGGCCTTGCAACAGGAGTAGGTAGTTTATTAGCCTTCTTTACTTCAAGAACGAATACGAAATTTTTATCGGTGGCCCTTGGTTTTTCTGCGGGCGTTATGATTTATGTTTCATTAGTTGAGATTTTTGTTAAAGCAAAAGATTCATTAACAGCAGCATTAGGGGCTACACAAGGCTATTGGATGACACTTGTTGGTTTCTTTGGGGGCATATTATTAATTGCTTTAATTGACCGTTTTATTCCAAAGTCCAATAACCCTCACGAAGTTCGTACAGTTGAGGATGTCAATGCAGTCCAAATCAAGCCAGAAATAGATGAAGAACGACTAATGAAGATGGGGCTATTTACTGCTCTGGCGATTGCCATACACAACTTCCCAGAAGGAATTGCAACGTTTATGGCTGCGCTACAAGATCCGAATGTAGGTGTAGCGATTGCGATTGCGGTAGCTATTCATAATATCCCAGAAGGAATTGCTGTAGCAGTACCCATTTATTTTGCGACAGGCAATCGTCGAAAAGCGTTCAAATTATCGTTTTTATCGGGCTTAGCAGAACCAGTAGGCGCATTAGTAGCATTTTTCATCTTAATGCCATTTTTAAACGATGTGATGTTTGGAATTATATTTGCCGGAGTTGCAGGAATTATGGTATTCATTTCATTAGATGAATTATTGCCGGCAGCCAAAAAGTACGACGAGACCCATTTATCTATATACGGATTAGTAGCGGGTATGGCTGTCATGGCTATTAGCTTAGTATTATTAGTTCCGTAGCAATAAAAAAAGAATATCATTTTGGTTGAAGGGCCAAAATGATATTCTTTTTTGCATATAGGAAATGTAACATCACCTAGTTAGGAGGCAGCCGTTACATTTTCAGATACAACCGTAAAGCATGTATTGGGATGTTCATTTTTTTCAATTTCATCCAGCATTGCTACCGCAAAGTCTGCATAGCTAATATAACTATTGAATTGTGAATTTACGAGCACTTGATCCCCACCCTTCAAGTAATGTCCTGTACGGGGACCTTCTGAATCAAACATGGCAGAAGGAATGACATACGTCCATTGAATAGAGGCGTTTTCGAGATTTTGTAAGTTTTGCAATTGTGCCTTCGACGTATCGAGCAGGTCCTGTGGATATTCTTCTTCCTCCATTAAGCGCGTTGTTTTTCCACTGTCAACAAAAAGACAACCTGAGCATCCAATGACAAATAACTTTTTTGTTGTTCCCTCAAGTAAGGATATTAAATGATGCCCTGCAGAAATATGAAGATGTTCCTCTCCTGGTAATGGCGCAAAAGCATTAATAATTATATCGAACGGTACTAAATCTCCCTTTGTTAAATCAAATAAATTTTTGCCTATAGTTGAAACATTATCAACGGAAAGAGTGGCTACATTTTTTACAATGGCTGTGACATCTAGTTGGCGTAGTATGGCTTCATTTAAAAGATGTGTTCCAGCCTTTCCCGCAGCCCCGATAATAGCAATTTTCATCTACATTTCCCCCTTTCAATCCTAGGCTAATTTATACCCAAAATGAGTGGAATCTATGCGGCAACTAATATAAAAGGAGCATTTTGATGTTAACCAAAATGCTCCTTCCTATAGATGAATTTATGAAAGTTCAGTTACGATAATCCCTTTTTTATCTGCACTTGTTAAAACAATATTATGCTCAGGGAATTGTGCACGCATCACATCAACAAACTGCTCCGCAACTGTAGTCGGAACAATTGAAATAAGTGTTGGTCCAGCACCGCTTAAAGCTGTTCCGTAAGCACCCGCCTGTTTTGCAGCTTCTCGAATTTCCGTATAGTTTGGAATGAGCTGTGCACGGAATGGCTCGTGGAATAAATCAGCTTCCATATAACGACCGATTCGCTCATAATCTTTTGCGATGCAAGAGGCCGCTAGCATGTTTGCATGGGCGCTTGCACGGACGGCATAACCGCGGTCAAGCTCGGCAGGCAAAACATCGCGTGAATGAGCTGTTTTTAGTTCAACATCTGGTATAAAAACAACAAATGCTACGTCTAAATCACGTATACGAATGGTATCAACAATGCCGTTCTCATCCATTGAAGAAATCGTTAAGCCACCTACAACAGAAGCCGTCGCATTGTCTGGATGCCCTTCAATTTGTGAGGAAATATTTAGCTTGTCCTGTGTCGACAAGTTGAGCTCACACAAAATGTTCGCGAGTTCAATCGCCGCCACAATTGCAGACGCACTACTACCTAAACCGCGTGCAAGAGGCAACTCACTCGTCATTTCTACTTTGCAAGGGCGTAAAGTACAGTCATATTGAAGTGCTACTTGCTGAGCAATTTGAAAAATTAAATGCGTTTCAACAGTCGTATCGGTAGGGACATTTTCTCCAATATGAACAAATTCCCATTCGTCCTGTAAAGTCACAGTTAAATTTAAATATAGTGACAAGCCAAGCCCAATGGAATCAAAGCCAGGACCTAAATTGGCTGTACTACCAGGTACTGAAATTTGCCATTTTGTACTCATAGTGAAAATACGCCTTCGATATATTTACGAATTTCTTGCTCATCATTATTTAATGAAACAAGATCAACTGAAGAAACATTCATCGCTGTATCAGGATCTTTCAAGCCATTGCCTGTAAATACAGTAACGACACGACTACCTGGTGCAATTTTACCTGCTTTTACTGATTTCATAACCCCTGCTAATGAAGCAGCTGAACCAGGTTCAACAAAAATGCCCTCTTTACCAGCAATTAATTTATATGCTTTTAAAATTTCCTCATCTGTTACAGAATCGATCATACCGCCAGATTCGTCACGGGCAGCTTCAGCGAACTTCCAACTAGCTGGGTTCCCAATACGAATTGCCGTTGCTACCGTCTCTGGATTAGCAATTGGTTCGCCTTTTACGATAGCTGCAGAACCTTCTGCCTCGAAACCATACATTTTTGGTAAGCCACTTTGTTTTGCTTCATTATATTCTTTGAAGCCTTTCCAGTATGCTGTAATATTGCCCGCGTTACCTACTGGAATACATAAATAATCAGGTGCTTTGCCTAATTGGTCCACGATTTCGAATGCTGCCGTTTTTTGGCCTTCAATTCGGAATGGGTTTACTGAGTTTACAAGTGCAATCGGAGTTGTTTCGCCAATTTTGCGAACAATATTTAATGCATCATCGAAGTTACCATCAATTTCAATGATTTTAGCACCGTACATACAAGCTTGAGCCAGTTTCCCTAGTGCCACTTTGCCTTTTGGAATAACAACGATGGATTGAATACCAGCGCGTGTAGCATATGCTGCTGCCGCTGCTGAAGTGTTACCTGTTGATGCACAAATAACAACTTTTGAACCTTCTTCAATAGCCTTAGCTACTGCAAAAACCATGCCGCGGTCTTTAAATGAACCAGTTGGATTTGCGCCTTCAATTTTGCCGTATAACTCAATGCCTAATTCCTTCGATAAGTTAACTAAATGGATGAGTGGTGTATTCCCCTCATTTAACGTTAATGCTGGTGTATTTTCTGTTACAGGTAAAAATTGTTTATATTCTTCGATTAAACCTTTCCACATAGAAAATTAGCTCCTTCTGTTCTCACTGGATGAACATTTGTTTTTATATACAAGACATTTTAAACCTATAGCTAAATGATTTCAATAGGAAACGAAAAATTGTCTAAACTATTCGATAAATCAAATAGGAGTTGTCACTATTAAGAAACAAATGTATAGTATTAATGATATGACATATGTAAAGACACATAGAAGGGGAATGAGTAAAGTGGAAGCGAATAATAATCAAACAAAGCCCCTTTCGCGCAACAAACTTTTAGGTGTTGCAGGTGTAGGCTGGATGTTCGATGCAATGGACGTTGGGATTTTATCCTTTGTTATTGCAGCATTGGCAGTGGAGTGGAATTTAAATAGTAGTCAAATGGGCTGGATCGGAAGTGTAAACTCCATCGGTATGGCTGTTGGTGCACTCTTATTTGGTGTGTTAGCAGATAAAGTGGGACGTAAACAAATTTTTATGTGGACACTTATTTTATTTTCAGTCGCTAGTGGATTATCCGCATTGACAACAACACTCACTGCATTTTTAATTTTACGCTTTTTTGTTGGCATGGGACTTGGAGGAGAACTACCAGTTGCATCAACATTAGTTTCTGAAAGTGTAAAGCCTGAAGAGCGTGGTAGAGTAGTCGTTTTATTAGAAAGTTTTTGGGCAGGTGGCTGGTTAATTGCCGCAATTATTTCGTACTTTGTTATTCCAGCAGAATTTTGGCCGATTGATGGTTGGCGTGTCGCGTTATTATTAACAGCATTACCAGCATTTTATGCGATCTATATTCGATTAAAATTACCTGACTCACCACAATTCAGAGTAAAAGCTGAATCAAAGAAACGAACGATCTTTCAAAATATCTCGGAAGTATGGTCGCCAAAATACAGACGTTCAACATTGATGTTATGGATTTTATGGTTTGCGGTTGTATTTTCATATTATGGTATGTTCCTTTGGTTACCGAGCGTAATGGTTGGTAAAGGGTTTGATTTAATTTCAAGCTTTAAGTACGTATTAATGATGACGCTAGCTCAGTTACCAGGCTATTTTACAGCTGCTTGGTTTATCGAAAAGTTTGGTCGGAAATTTGTATTAGTTACTTATCTATTAGGGACAGCTGCAAGTGCCTTTGTATTTGGTGGCGCAGAAACAGTCACGGCATTAGTAGTCTCGGGTATGCTGTTATCCTTCTTTAATTTAGGAGCATGGGGTGCGTTATATGCGTATACTCCTGAGCAATATCCAGCAATTGTCCGTGGAACTGGTGCCGGAATGGCCGCTTCAATTGGACGTGTTGGTGGTATTTTTGGTCCGTTATTAGTTGGTACATTACTGACGAAGGGCTATGATATTAGTTACATTTTCACGATTTTCTGTGTAGCGATTGTCATTGGTGTATTGGCCGTTATCTTCTTAGGAAAAGAAACGAAACAAACAGAGCTAGAATAAATAGAGTTAAATGAAACTTAAAACTCACCATTTCGAAATTGGAGATGGTGAGTTTTTGTGTGGCTTTTGTACATACTCATAAAAGATAAACCTTTTTACTTAACGCATGGGGTGTCGTTTGTGGTAAATAATGTATTTGTTATTTAATTGACCTATGTAAATAGATCTGTCTTCAAGGGAGTGTTTTTGAACTAATTGTGGTGGCATAAATCAAAAGGTATACATTATACTAATACCTATTAATATAATAAGAATAGTATAGTCTTAATAATTCTCTCTTTATTTCCTTAAATATTACGAATTAATGTCAATTTCCTACATATATGAAGGGGTTAGTTAGTAAGTCTTTGTTTTTTCAGAAAACTCATTGAATTCAATTAATATACGTGATAATGTATTTTCTATTATATAGAGAATATGGCACTGATCATGGGGAAACAATAGGTAAAATTTATTTAGTGAAAGGGTAGAGATTCAAAATGGAAATTTGTGTAGAAATAAAAAGGAGATTTATTCGCTTATCTAAAGGTCAGCGGAAAGTAGCCCAATTTGTAATGGATAATCCAAATATCGTAGCAACGCAAATTGCTTCTGAAGTTGGAAGACAGGCAGGTGTGAGCGAGTCCACGGTTATTCGTTTTTGCTATGCGATGGATTTATCGGGATTTAGTGAGCTACAAAGAATGATGAAAGATTACCTGATTAATAGTGGTGAAATGGCACAAAGGAAAAAGGCGATGCCAGTTTCAAAAGTGAAAAATAATGTAAGCTTGGATATTATTGAACAAAATATTGAGGGGATTTCCAAAACATTTAATCAGCTGAATGAACAACATTTTGAAGAAATCGTTCAACTGTTACATGGTACAAAAAAGGTACATATTTTGGGGTTTAGACAGTCAGCTCCTGCAGCATTTTGGTTATATAATAACTTAGCTATGTTAAGAAATCATGTGTATTTTATGCAGCATGAAACAGAAGATATTGTGCAACAGTTGACGTTAATGGATGAGGATTCATTACTTATTATGATCTCTTTAGATGATGAATATGAAGATATTATTACGACTGTTAATATTGCGAAAAGAAAAAAAGTCAAAATTGTTGCGATTCGCGATAAAAAACTTGTAGCTGTAAAAGAACAAGCTGATAAAGTGTTAATTGTACCGTCTGCTCAAGAAGGTGGCGCAACATGTACAATTGTGATTTTTACATTATTACAAGTTTTAGTACAGGCAGTAGTCAGCCAAAATCCAAAACAATATGATGACTTTCGTAAAAAGCAAAATAACGAACACAAAAGCTCAGATTTAATTGCGGAAGGATAAACAACACAAGATGTAAAGTGCTTGGAATTTTGATGTTTTTTATATGAGTTAAAAGTAATATAAAAGTGACTCAACTTTGTAGTGCCTTCAAAGAGCGAAATCTTCTATTTTTCTCAACTACTTGAATATGTTAAAATGGGTGACGAGATAGTATTTATTATAGGAGGCTCAATCATGAGTAAAGTTTTAGTTTTCGGACATAAAAATCCAGATACAGATACAGTAACATCTGCAATCGTTTATGCGTATTTAAAGCAGCAAATCGGTGTGGACGCAGAAGCGGTTCGTCTAGGTGAAGTAAATAATGAAACGCAATTTGCGCTAAATAAATTTGGCTTTGAAGCACCTCGTTTAATCAGCAATGTAAAAGACGAAGCACAGCAAGTTATTTTAGTAGACCATAATGAATTCCAACAATCGGCAGAGGGCATTGAATCGGTGCAAATTACAGAAGTAATCGATCACCACCGCATCGCAAACTTCCAAACGGCAGATCCATTATACTTCCGCGCTGAGCCAGTAGGATGTACAGCAACGATTTTAAACAAAATCTTCAAAGAAAACAGTGTAGCAATCCCGGCAAATATCGCTGGTTTAATGCTATCTGCTATCGTTTCAGATACATTATTATTCAAATCACCAACATGCACAGAGCAAGATGTAAAAGCGGGTGAAGAATTAGCAAAAATTGCAGGCGTGGATGCTGCGGAGTACGGTTTAGCGATGTTAAAAGCAGGTGCTGATCTTTCGGATAAATCACTTGAGGACCTGTTATCATTAGATGCAAAAGGATTTGAATTCGGTGCTTATAAAGCAACTGTTGCACAAGTGAATGCAGTAGATATTGAAGATGTCCTTGGTCGTCAAGAAGAGTTAGTCAACTTATTAAATAAAGATGTTGCAAATAACGGATTAGATTTATTCTTCTTTGTTGTAACAGATATTTTAAATAATGATTCTACAGCAGTTGCGGCTGGACAAGTTGCAGAAGCGGCAGCAAAAGCTTTCGGTGCAACAATCGAAAACGGTCGTATCGTACTTCCAGGTGTTGTATCTCGTAAAAAACAAATCGTTCCTGTGTTAACAGAAGGATTAAAATAATAGTAAAAATCCGATGCTCATTTTAGAAGCATCGGATTTTTTATTTACATTTCACCTTGTCCGTGCTGTAACTTTTTCATGTCTAATGGATAAACAGCGGGCCCCTCTATTACTTGCCCGTGTTCATCATAGCGTGAACCATGACAGGGGCAATCCCAAGTTCGGTCAGCATCATTCCATCTTGTTTTACAACCTAGATGTGTACAGCGTGGAGCATTTGCCCGCGTCACATGCCCTTTAATAAATTCCTTACCAACAAAGCCTCCTGTTTGAATCATGAAATAGAGTTTACTACCAAAGTTAGAGCGGCTTGGTGAAAATAACTCTGTCGCAGGATGTGGTGTTTTCGAAATTAAGTTACTTAAAATTTCACCAGCAACGAGCGCTGTCGAAAGCCCCCATTTATTAAACCCTGTTGCAATATATAAGCTATCATCATTGGGTGACAGCTGCCCAATATACGGAATTTTATCAGGCGTCTGAATGTCTTGGGCACTCCAACTAAATTTTGGTGCAGGCAGCCCAAATTGATTTTGCAATTCTGCCCTAAGCGTACTATAAAATGGTTCTGTATGTGTGACGGTTCCCGCAGTATGTGAGCGGCCCCCATATATAAAGTAGGGGATGTTATTAATGAGTGCAGTCCGCATTGTCCGACTCTGTTCATCAATACTTATATATTGTTCCTGTAATAATTGCGTACACTTTGTCGCGGTCAAATAGGAGCGATCTACTTGAAGCTTTACGCTATACAACCGTCGAAGTGATTCAATCGGGTAATGCGTGCATAATAGCAGTTTTTTATACTGAATATCATGACCATGCTCGGTCGTTACATAGTTTTTAGTTGAATGAATTTGCGTGACGCGTGTATTCAAATAAATTTCTGCTCCGAATTGTCTAGCAAGTTTTACAAAATGTTGGGCAAAAAAGAAGGGGTTGATTTGCCCTTCACCTTTCATTCCAAGTGCCAATTGTGCGGATAAATCAAGCTCGGTCACATTCGTTGCCACGTAGGGGATCCCTATTTTCTTATAACATTCGGCTTCCGCAGCTAATTGTTCCTTGCCTAAAGAAGTGCCCGTATATAAAAAAGAGGTAGCCCGCGAAAAGCTAGGAGGATTCGTTTCAAGTGCGCGTTCAATTGCCGAATGATTGGCTTCATAATAAAGCTTCCCCTGCTCTGTTGTTAATGCGGAATAAATTAAGCTATGCTGTGCTGTTAATTTTCCTGTTGAAAAGGCTGTTGTACCATGTGAAAATTCACTAAGCGCTTCGATTAACACGACGTCGAAGCCTTTTTTAGCTAATAAATAAGCATTGTAAATTCCATTTAACCCCCCTCCGATAATACAAATATCACATTGAAGGGATTGTTTTAATGATGGAGCGGAAATCGTCGGAACATTTTCTAACCAGAGCGATTGTTTCAAAGTATCACCTTTTTATTTTTTAGGATGATGGAAATGTTGGCATTTTATACAACGTTTTTATTATTGGTATTCAAAACATAGCTGAATTAGAGGAACTCAGGCTAAGTACACCGCGTTGTGCGGCAACACCTGAGTGACCAACATCATGTTGGCCCAAGCCTCGGCGGATAGTATAAATTTTTTAGGATTGCAGTTCACTTAATGTACATATTTTCCTTATTTCGATACAATACAAAACAAGGAGAGTGAGTCAAATGAAAATTGAAGTTTGGTCAGATTATGTATGTCCGTTTTGTTATATCGGTAAAAGACAATTAGAAATCGCGTTGCAACAAACAGGTTATGAACAGGCGGTAGAGATTGAATATAAAAGTTATTTATTAGATCCAAATACTCCTGTGGATGCTGCAGGATCAGTGTATGATGATTTACAGCAAAAATATAATATGTCATTAGAAGAAGTAAAAAATATGGGAGACAACGTTGCGGAACGTGCAAAAAGTGTAGGGTTAGATTACAATTTTGCCGATATGAAAACAGCAAACACTGTGAAAGCGCATCGTTTAGCGAAGTGGGCAGAGGTAGAAGGAAAAGGGAAAGAATTTACAGAGCTTGTGCTAAAAGCGTATTTCCTAGAAGGGCAAGCAATCGGCAATACCGATGTTTTATTAGCTCTTGTGGAAAAGACAGGTTTATCGACAGACGGTGCGAAGGCTATTATAGAGGGCAAACAATTTGAAGAAGAAGTGCATCAAGACATTGCCATTGCACAGCAGCTAGGTGTGCGCGGCGTACCATTCTTTGTGATTGATAATAAATACGGTATTGCTGGAGCGCAACCGCAAGAAGTTTTTGAGCAAACGATTGAAAAGGCAGCACAAGAAGCCGGCTTAAGAAAACCTTTAAACATGCAGGGTGAGAATGGTCCGACTTGCACGGATGATTCTTGTGAAATTTAGTTTGTTTCATTAAAGGGTCCCAATAACTACTAAAATATCGGAAAGCAGGCATTGTCGTATATTACGGCAATGCCTGCTTGACTAAATGTCGTAGTATAAATCATTTCATCCTAAAGTATGAAGTAAATCTAGTTGATTTTTTACGCATAGTTGTATATTATAATAAAGTACCTCGGAATCGAGATATATAAAATTAGGATAATTAAGGGGAGTTAATATAGTATGACAAACGTATTAGTAATTAAAGCAAACAACCGCCCAGATGGCGTATCAACAAAAATGTATGAAACATTCATGGCAGAGGCTTCAAAAGTAGAAGGTTTAACACTTTCAACTTTTGACGTATTTGAAGAAAACTTAGAGTACTTCGGTCAAGAATTATTCAACGCATTTGGTAAAGCGCAAAACGGTGAAGCATTAACAGCTCGTGAGCAAGCTTCAATCGATTCATTAAACAAATCTCGTGAAGCATTAACAGCTGCTGATTTAGTAGTATTTGCTTTCCCATTATGGAACTTAACAATTCCTGCTGCATTACAATCATTTATTGATTACACTTACAGCGCAGGTTATTCATTCAAATATGATGAGAATGGTAACTTAGTAAGCTTAATGACAGATAAAAAATATATCGTATTATCAGCTCGTGGTGGTATTTACTCAACACCAGAAACAGCTCCAATGGAAATGGCTGCAACATACATTAACACAGTAATCGCTGGCGTATATGGTATGACAAAAGTGGGCGAAGTAATTATCGAAGGCCACAATGCAAACCCAGCAGAAGCTGCAAACATTATCGAAGCAGGCTTAGCGCAAGTTAAAGAAGTTGCACAAACTTTAGCTACAGTTACAGCTTAATTGTAATATGAAAAAGCTTCTCGCAATTTGCGAGAAGCTTTTCTTATTGACAGGATTTTATACGTTTAATTTTTGTCGGTCAAATGAAATAAAACGATTTCCTTGGAAAGCTAATACCCCTAAATCCTTCTCAACAAGCTGCCCGAATTGCTCACCTTTGACTTCAAACTCCATCCGATCGCCACTTTGCACTTCAAATGTGACAAAGTAAGTCGTATAGGAGCGGTCGCCTTGAACAGTAGTTCTTTTCGTTACTACTTGTGCAGGGACAGACAACAGTGGAGAATTATTGTTCTTTATGCCCTGTTTGATGTTAGAAAATACACTATAAATAATAATTCCAAATACTGTAATGAAACCGAGCGGAACAATTATAGAAATAATTGAAGAAAATCCATCGTTGTAATACATATAAACCATCCTTTTCCTCTTAAAATTACAAAGGATTTAATTCCAATTCAATATTGATTTGGACATTTTCACCGATTAAAACCCCGCCCGACTCAAGTGCAGCATTGTACGTTAAGTTGAAGTTTTTACGATTCAGAAGTGTTGAACATGAGAAGCCGTAAGCATCTGTATTCCATGGGCTTTTAACATGACCGGTATAAACGACATCAAAAACAACTTCTTTTGTAAGGTTTTTAATTGTTAAATCGCCAATCAGTTTAAAATTTGCCTTGTCACCTTCAGTTACTGTTTTTATAAACGTAATTTTAGGGTAACGATCGGCATCGAAAAAATCAGCAGAAATCAGATGATGGTCACGTGAATCATCGCGTGTATTAATACTTGCAACATCCAGGTCAAAGCGAATTTCAGCATTTTTAAAATCTTCTATTTGCTCCAGCTGTACATGACCAGAAAACGAATCAAATCCCCCGTGAATTTTTGAAATCATCATATGTTTGATGGAAAAGTTAATAGACGAATGTGTGAAGTCAATAGCATATGTAGTCATGTTATATCCCCCTAGATAGTTCAAACTGTTTTATATGTTTATCATAAAATAGATGGATATTAATTACAATAGTTGTAAGTAAGCTACTTACTTTTCGTAATTGAAGTAAAGTGTTAAAATAAAATAAGGAAATTATACATGTTACTAAATTATATTGTATAGAATGAAAATATAGAGGTGAAAAACGTGAAAGAAACAGCATTATGCCCACGTTTATCAAAAGCGATGGAGCTTGTAGGAAAGCGATGGACGGCATTAATTATTTATCAATTATTAGAAGGACCACAACGTTTCAATGCGATTGAATCCTCATTGCCGATTAGTGGTCGCTTACTGTCAGAACGCCTGAAAGAGTTAGAAAAGGAAGGCATTGTAGAGCGCAATGTTTTTTCTGAAGTCCCAATTCGAGTAGAGTATTCATTAACTGAAAAAGGACACTCGCTTGAGCAAGTTGTAAGGGAAATTGAGGAATGGTCGAAAAAGTGGTTGTAGTGACGTATTTTTACTTGTAAAAAGCACGGTAAAAACAGATACTAAAGGGGTACTGAGCTTTAGCAAGAAAGGAAATGGCATTAATGACATTGAAACAATGGGAACTAGATTTAGCACAGTGGGTTCAACCACATAATATAAGACGAAATGAATCGTTAAAAAAATATACGATGACCAAACTTGGCGGTAAAGCAGATTTATTTGTTTTACCTGCAACAGAGGAGCAAGCAGCAGCAGTTGTTAAGTATGCATATGAACATAAAATTCCATTATTGATGCTGGGCAACGGTTCGAATATGGTTGTTCGTGATGGTGGTATTCGTGGCATTGTAATACATTTTGCCTTATTAAATGAAGTCCGTATTGAGGGCAATCATGTATTTGTGCAAAGTGGGGCACTGATTAAAGAAGTATCTAAAATGGTAGCGGCCCAAAGTTTGACAGGTTTTGAATTTGCTTGTGGTATTCCGGGTTCAATCGGAGGAGCGATGGCAATGAATGCCGGGGCATACGGCGGCGAAGTGAAAGATATTGTTACTTCTTGCACGGTGCTCACACCAGAGGGCGAGCAAATCGTTTTAACGAATGAGCAACTTGAGCTTACTTATCGAAAAAGTATTATCGCGAAAAAAGGCTATTATGTACTTTCGGCAACGTTCCAATTAACAAGTGGTGATCAGCAAGAAATTGATGCCAAAATAGCAGATTTGACGCATCAACGTGAATCGAAACAGCCGTTAGAATATCCATCTGCTGGCAGTGTATTTAAACGTCCACCAGGCTATTTTGCTGGAAAACTGATACAAGACAGTGATCTACAGGGTAAAGGTGTTGGTGGAGCGGAAGTGTCTACAAAACATGCGGGCTTTATTGTTAATAAAGATAATGCATCAGCAACCGACTATATCGAAACAATTAAAATGGTGCAAAAAGTTGTGAAGGAAAAATTTAATGTAGATCTTGAGATGGAAGTTAAAATCGTCGGCGAGGACTAATAAAGAGGGCACTTACGTTTATACGAAAGTGCCTTCTTTTTAATTGAATCGATTGAAATGAAAGGAAGAGGGAAATGAAATTTATTTCGTGGAATGTAAATGGCATACGTGCGTGTGTGAAAAAAGGGTTTTTGGATTATTTTATGGAAATGGATGCAGACTTCTTTTGCATACAAGAGACAAAATGCCAAGCAGGACAAATTGAATTACAACTAGAGGGCTATTTTCAGTACTGGAATTATGCACAGAAAAAAGGGTACTCAGGAACAGCTATATTTACAAAGCATGAGCCTTTAAATGTTTATTATGGTATAGGAGAAGATGGCTCTGAAGCAGAAGGACGAATTATTACATTAGAATACGAAAATTATTACGTAGTAAATGTGTATACACCTAATGCACAGCGTGATTTGGCACGACTGGATTTTCGACTTCAATGGGAGGACAAGCTTGCACTATATTTGAAGGACCTTGATGCGAAAAAGCCCGTCATCTATTGTGGAGATTTGAATGTTGCGCACGAAGAGATTGATATTAAAAATGCGAAATCAAATAAAGGCAACTCGGGTTTTACAATGGAAGAGCGCGGGAAAATGACAGATTTATTGACGAGTGGCTTCACTGATACATTTCGACATTGTCACCCGTATGAAACGGATCATTTTACGTGGTGGTCGTACATGAATAGTGTGCGCGAAAGAAACATCGGTTGGCGTATCGATTATTTCATCCTATCGAATCGATGGGTAGAAAATATTATAGAAGCAAGTATTCATTCTCAAGTGTTAGGAAGCGACCATTGCCCGATTTTACTAAAACTAAATGAAATTAGAGATAAATAGATTTGCAGGATTTTGTCAACATATGTGGAAATGAATATTAAGTGATATTCAGAATGATTACATAGACAAAAGGGGTGGATGAAATGGCACGACAGGCGACAAAGCCAAAAAAACGTAAATTATTAAAAATAGCAATGTGGATAATTGGAATCCTCATTATTATCGGTAGTGCTGCAGTAGCGGGGTTACAAATATATCTTTCGCAATCAAAGCCGTTAATAAAAGGGGAAGCGGTTGTTTCGATTTTGGAAAGTGATGTAAAGGTAACGCGTGACGAGGTAGGGGTTCCGCATATCGAAGCGCAATCTGATGCGGATTTATATCGTGCGCAAGGCTATGTACAAGCACAGGATCGCTTATTTCAAATGGATTTAGCGCGACGTCAAGCAAGCGGTAATTTAGCTGAAGTTATTGGAGAATCTGCGGTAAATACCGATAAATATTTCCGTACATTTAGTTTACGTCATGCAGCAGAGCTTTCTTGGGATGGCTATGATGCCGATTCTAAACAAACTTTAGAGTGGTTCGCGGAAGGGGTTAATGCTTTCATTGATGAAGTAAAGGGAACGAGCAAGCTATCCTATGAATTCAAGGTGCTTGGTTATACACCAGAGCCATGGACACCAATGGATTCTTTAACAATCGGTAAGTATATGGCGTATGATTTAGGAGGCAACTGGAATCAGCAAGCGTTCCGTTCATGGGCATTGCAAAACTATCCACAAGAGCAAGCAGAAGAATTATTTGTGGAATATCCTGAGAATGCAAAATCAATTATTGAAGCCAATTTAAATATAAAAACAAATGTGGCAACAGCCTTTACGGCGGATTATTTACCGCCAGAATTTAATGGCAGTAATAACTGGGTCGTTTCAGGTGACCTCACAGAATCAGGAAAACCGTTGCTTGCGGATGATCCTCATTTAGGATTAAGCACACCGTCTATTTGGTATCAAATGCATTTACAATCACCGGAGCAAAATGTAAGTGGTGTTATTTTCGCTGGGATTCCAGGCATTATTTTAGGACATAATGAAGAAATCGCTTGGGGTGTAACGAATGTAAATCCTGATGTCCAGGATTTATATATTGAAACGCCAAACCCAGAAAATCCATATCAATTTAAATATGATGGACAATGGGAAGATGCGACTGTCCGCCCAGAGCCGATAAAAGTAAAAGGTGGGCAAACGATTGATTTCGAAGTAGTAGAAACGAGACATGGGCCAATCATTTCAAACATTATTACAAAAGAAACAGAAGTAAAAGAAATGTTCTCGATGCAATGGACAGCATTGCAATCCACACAAGAATTAAAAGCAGTTATGGGCTTTAATAAAGCGTCGAATTGGGATGAATTTGAGCTCGCTTTAGAAGATTTTAAAGCGCCAGCTCAAAACTTTGTATTTGCTTCAACAGATGGAAAAATCGCTTATAAAGCAAATGGTTTAGTGCCAATTCGTAAGCAGGGTACAGGTGCGCTACCAGTACCAGGTGATTCCTCTGCCTATGGTTGGGAAAGCTATATTCCGTTTAATGAATTACCAACAGTGATTGATCCACAACAAGGCTTTATCGCAACGGCAAATAACGAGATTATCGGAAAGGAATATCCGTATCATCTGTCAAATCTTTGGGCACAACCATATCGTTATGAGCGCATTGTAGAAATGATTGTGGATGAAAAAGCAAACAAGCAAATAAAACTAACAGCAGAAGATATGAAAAATATGCAGATGGATAAGAAAAACTTACATGCTGTAGAATTTTTACCAAGCTTTTTAGAAACGATTAAAGCGCAAGATTCAGAAGGTAAATATAAAGAGGAAATTGCGTTGTTAGAACAGTGGGAGTACTATGATAATCAAGATCAAGGGGCACCACTTATTTATCACTTCTTATATGAAAATATGAAAAACACATTGTTTGCAGATGCGATGCCAGCAGATATATTTAAAATGATGCCAGCAAAAGCGCAAATTACAAATGATATGTTGCAAGATGCGTATGCTGGGAACCCAGGTGTTTGGATTACGGATGAGGGCGGTTTAGATGCGTTTGTGTACACTGCATTCGAAGAGGCTGTTGCGAAAATTCAAGATAAGTTTGGAAAGTCCGTTTCAAAATGGCAATGGGGTAGCTACAGTCAGCTAACGTTTAACCACCCATTATCAAGTGCCTCGGATTTAATAGCGAGCTACTTAAATCCCAAAAAGGTACCAGTAGGTGGATCGAGTGTTACGGTTCAAGCAGCTGCTGAAGATGGGAAAGGTAATGTGACTCATGGAGCGTCATGGCGTTTCGTAGCAGATTTACAAAATTTATCTACAGCTGAGCACATAGTAGGACCTGGTCAAAGCGGTCACGTAAAATCAAAATGGTATGATAATCAAGTGTCTGACTGGGTATCTGGGGATTACCATAAAACCAAAATTAACGGTGAAATCGACAAAGGCTATGAACTTGTATTAAAAGCACAGTAAAAAAATTACTATGAAAAAGGGTATTTCGACTTTATGTTGAAATACCCTTTTTTATTGGAATGTGTGTTTCCTAGGCCCCCAGCCAGTCAAACACAAACACATTTAAATATTTATAAAAAAATGCTCCAATTACCCCAAACATTCAAACGCCTATTTGAATAAGATGTATCAGTAAGTTATAATACAATCAAACAAACATTTGAATGAGGTGATGAAGTGACAAAGGAAACGTGTGAAGTAGTTACGATTAATGAAGAGGCAGTACAACGTGTGCAACAACAAATGCCTGAGCTTTCAAAAGTTGCCCAATTTTTAAAAGCCCTAGCAGACGAAACACGCTTAAAAATTGCGTACGCTTTAACGATAGAAAAACGATTGTGCGTATGTGACGTTGCGGCGATTATTGGCTCAAGTACAGCGACTGCTTCCCATCATTTACGCTATTTAAAAGAGCATGCTTTAGCAAAATCGACACGTGAAGGAAAATTGATGTATTACTCATTGGCGGATGACCATGTTTATCAAATCGTAACAATTGCATATGAACATTCAAGGGAGTGAATAGGATGGCGCAAAAGACGGAACAATTTCGGTTAGAAAATTTATCTTGTGCGAATTGTGCAGCGAAATTTGAACGGAATATACGTGAAATTTCTACTGTGGAAGAGGTGCAACTCAATTTTGGTGCAGCAAAGTTAACTGTTACAGGTGATGTAACGGTTGCGCAGCTTGAAGAGGCTGGAGCATTTGATGGTATAAAAGTAGCTTTAGCAAATGAACGAAAAAAGGTTAATTCGATTCCATTTTACAAGCGAAAAGAAAATCTATTAGCTGCCTTTTCACTTGTCTTTGTATTCTTTGGTTTGATTGCGAGCTTTACAAAAGGGGAAGGGCATTTACTGGCGAATAGCTTGTTTGCCATTGCAATTGTTGTAGGTGGGCTCCCGATTTTTAAAACAGGTATGAACAATTTACGAAATTTCGAGTTTGATATGAAAACGTTAATGACGATTGCTATTATTGGTGCGGCTATAATTGGAGAATGGCAAGAAGCAGCGATTGTAGTATTTTTATTTGCAGTGAGTGAAGCGTTGGAAGCGTATTCTATGAACAAAGCGCGTCAATCCATTTCACAGCTGATTGATATTGCACCCCCTACTGCACTTATTAAGCGAGCACATGGCGAACATTTTCATGAGATGGAAGTGGCGACGGAAGATATTCAAATTGGCGATATTTTAATCGTCAAGCCAGGACAAAAAATTGCAATGGACGGGATTGTTATCGAGGGCGTTTCGACGGTTAATCAGTCGGCTATTACAGGGGAGTCCATTCCTGTAACGAAAACAGTGGAAGATACAGTATTTGCAGGCACGCTAAATGAAGAAGGTGCGCTTGAAATAAAAGTGACAAAGCGTGTAGAAGATACTACAATCGCAAAAATTATTCATTTAGTTGAAGAAGCTCAAGCTGAAAAAGCCCCTTCACAAAAATTTGTCGATCGTTTTGCCAAATATTATACCCCAGCTATTATGTTAGGCGCGTTATTAGTGGCGGTTGTTCCAGGGTTTATAACGGGTGATTGGCAACATTGGATTTATCAAGGGCTTGCGGTATTAGTTGTAGGCTGTCCTTGTGCGTTAATTATTTCAACTCCTGTGGCGATTGTTACGGCCATTGGGAATGCAGCTAAACAGGGCGTATTGATTAAAGGTGGCGCGTATTTAGAAGAGCTTGGCCGTATTCAAGCGGTAGCATTTGATAAAACGGGTACATTAACAAAAGGCCAGCCAGAAGTTGTGGCAGTTTTAGCAGAAGAGGGTCAAAACGAGCAGCAATTATTAGCGCAAATTGCAGCAGTAGAGAAAAAATCACAACACCCATTAGCACGCGCTATTCTTTCAAAAGCATTTGAGCAAAAGGTCCATATCCCAAGCGTAGAAGATTTCCAATCGGTAACGGGGAAAGGGGCTTATGCGAGCGTTGATGGACAAAAGATTTATGTAGGAAGCGTTAAATGGATTCAAACACTCGTACCAATTTCAGAAAAATTACATCAAACAATCGAAAAATTGGCATCAGAAGGAAAGTCCGTCATTATAGCAGCGAATGAAACAGAGCTACTTGGTGTCCTTGCCATTGCAGATCAAGTGCGTGACGAAAGTAAAGAAGTGATCAAAGTGCTCCATGAAAATAAAATTCGTCATACAGTAATGCTCACAGGGGATGCATCTCAAACGGCACAAAAGATTGCTGAGGAACTAGGCATAGATGATGTGCGCGCCAATTTATTGCCAGAAAATAAATTGCAAGCAATGAAAGAATTACAACAACAGTACGGCGCGGTTGCAATGATTGGTGATGGTGTCAATGATGCACCTGCATTAGCAGCAGCCAATATCGGTATTGCAATGGGTGGTGCAGGAACGGATGCAGCTTTAGAAACCGCTCAAGTAGTGTTGATGAGTGATGATTTAACAAAGCTTCCTTATACGATAAATTTAAGTAAAAAAACAGTAACCATTATTAAACAAAATATTATTTTTGCCTTAGGTTTAAAAGTGATTGCTTTACTATTAGTAATCCCAGGTTGGCTGACATTATGGATTGCGATATTTGCTGATATGGGTGCAACTTTACTCGTTATTTTAAATTCACTACGATTATTAAAAATGAAATAGGGTAAATATTCTAAAATCACGTTTATCACACGAATAATTATGCTGAAACTAGAAAATAATAACGATTAGGAACGGAATAATTGAGTTATTTCAATGTACGGTATATGATTAGGAGTAACGCAAAACCAACAATTGAATGAGGCGAAAGTAAGAAATGTCGAATGGTAAATTGGTAAATGTGATGGAAGAGATTGTTCGAGGGCTTGTGAATTTTATGTTGCACGGTGTAGAGTATCAAACATTTTGTCATTGTGAGCAATGTGAAATGGATGTTAACGCGATTGCATTGAACGTGTTGCCAACAAGATATATCGTTTCACCAAAATCAAGAGACTTCGTATTTGAACAACTAAACACTCCAGAAAACCTTGAGGAAATAAACAAGCAAATTATTCGTGCGCTTCATATAGTGAATCGATATCCAAGACATTAGATAAGAGCCTTCTTCACCACCGGAGAGGGCTCTTTTACCGTTTTCAGTTAACTTTTTATGTGGAAATGTAGTAAACTTGAGATAGTTATTTGGAAAGAGGGGAACAGACTATGCCAACACCTAGTATGGAGGACCACATAGAACAAATATATTTACTCATCGATAATAAAGGATATGCCCGTGTGTCCGATATTGCGGAAGCTTTATCTGTTCTGCCTTCCTCAGTGACAAAGATGGTCCAAAAGTTAGATAAAGACGGCTATTTAATCTATGAAAAATATCGAGGGTTAACTTTAACATCAAAAGGGCAAAAATTAGGGAAGCGCCTCGTACAGCGACATGATTTATTAGAGCAGTTTTTACGACTGATTGGTGTGGATGAGGAACGTATTTATGACGATGTTGAAGGTATTGAACATCATTTAAGTTGGAACTCAATAGACAGAATTGCAGATCTTGTTCAGCTTTTAGAAGAACAGCCCGAGCTGACAAAAAAGTTAGAACAAATGAAATAAAATCATATTCAGTAATGATTGACGAGAAAAAGGAGAAGACAAATGAATCAATTAATGAAATCAGGACAAGTTGTAGATTTAACAATATTAGAAGAGCAAGGTTCACGTTATATTTTAACAAACGGTGATATCGAAATTCCGTTAAACACTTCGGATGTAGAAGAGGCATTAACAATTGGCGATAGCGTAAAGGTATTTTTATATACAGACCGTCGTGGTAGCTTGCAAGCAACAACGGTAATCCCGCATATTACAGAAGCAAATTATGGCTGGGCACGCGTATTAAAAGTGACGCAAGAAGGGGCCTTTTGTGATATTGGAACGTCTCGTGAAGTACTTTTACGCGCGGAAGATTTACCTGTAGTACAGGAAGTTTGGCCACAAGCTGGGGATCATTTGTATTTAACATTACGCACAGACCGCAATGGTGATTTATTTGGTCGCCTTATTACAGAAGAAAAAGTAAACGAAATGTATGAAGGTGCGAACGAAGAAGCATTCAATAAAAACATTGTGGCACGTCCATACCGCTTATTACCAATTGGTTCATTTTTAATTGGGGTAGAAGCGCCGTATCGCATTTTTGTACACGAATCAGAAATGAAGGCAGAGCCGCGTTTAGGTCAAGATGTTCAAGTACGTATTGTTGATGTAAAGGAAGATGGCTCATTAAATGGCTCATTACTTCCACGTAAGCACGAAAGACTAGGGGAAGATGCAGAAAAAATCTTTGCTTATTTGGAAAGTGTTGGCGGAAAAATGCCATTCCATGATAAATCAACACCTGAAGAAATTGAAGAAATGTTCAATATGAGTAAAGGTGCATTTAAGCGCGCACTTGGAACGTTAATGAAAGCTCGCAAAATCATACAACAAGACGGCTGGACAGAAATCGTTTAAGCCAACAAAAATAAAGAGAGAAAAGTAAAAGGCTAACAACATTGCAACCTTTTACTTTTTTTATTCGTACTATAAGGTAAATGCACATAGGATTAAACGTTCATTTTGAAAGGGGTATTTTAATATGAAACAAAAATGGATTGCGCTCTTTGCGGTATTTGCACTTTTACTTTCAAGTGTTTTTCCAATGTCCACATTTGCAGCGGACACAGCAACGAAAAAACCAATTGATGAAAAGCTAGGTGTACCAATCGTCGTGTACGGAAGTAATTTATCGAACGAGGAAAAGGAACATGTAAAAACGGCTTTACGGGTAGAGCAGGAATCTGAAATAGATGAAATTACAATCTCAGGACAAGATTTAGCAAAATATATTAAAGACAGTAATTCAAGCTCTCGTATGTACTCATCTGCAAAAATTACACGTCAAGATAAAGGAAAAGGGTTAACAATTAGTGTTGTTACGCCAGAAAATATTACACAAGTAACATCTGAAATGTATGCAAGTGCGATGTTAACAGCAGGAATTGAGGATGCCATTGTAGAAATTGCAGCACCAAAGCCAGTAACAGGACACTCGGCATTAGTAGGTATTTACAAAGCATATGAAGTGAAAACAGGTGAAACGTTAAATATCGAACGTACAGATGTTGCAAATGATGAGCTATCCGTTGCGACGACATTAGCAGAAACGGCTGGTGTAAGCGATGAAAAAGTGGCGGAATTATTAACAGAAATTAAAAAAGTCATTGCTGAAAATAAGCCTGCTACAAAAGAAGAAGTACAAAAAATTGTAGAAGAGCAATTAGCGAAGTTCCAAATTAATTTAAGTGAACAAGATCGCCAACTGTTAGTAGATTTAATGAATCGAATTAGTAATTTGAATATCGACTTTAGTAAACTATCAAGCCAACTTTCAGATTTGAGTTCAAAGTTTGAAGAAAAATTCGGAGCTATTTTAGAAGATGAAGGCTTTTGGCAAAGTGTAAAAAACTTCTTTAGCAATTTAATCGATACGCTTTCTTCTTGGTTTGCGAAAGAATAAATGAATCAATTAAGCCCTGGTATAATTGTATCCAGATTTTTTTCGAGTGAGTTTTAAAAACTTCCTCAGAAATCTGTGACTCTACCAGGGTTTTTGTTTTTTATAATATTCAGAATTATGCTATATTGGATTTACAAAGAGGAGGGATAGTATGGAATTTAAATTGAATAAATCAAGTAATGGTCATGGGGCATTTGAGTATGAGCTAGACGGACAACGTGTAGCAGAAATTACTTGGGCAGAACACAACGGGATCATGTCAATAGACCACACATACGTATCTAACGTGTTACGAGGTCAAGGGGTAGCTAAAAAGCTATTAGATGAAGCGGCAAACTATGCACGAAAAGAGCAGTTGAAAGTAAATGCTGTTTGCTCATATGTTGTCTCTGCATTCGAAAAAAGCAATGAGTATGACGATATAAAAGTTTAGGAAATAATGAAATACACTAACTATAAAGGATAGCTACTCACAAATATGTTGCGTGAGTAGCTATCTTTTTTTTCGTATTTACATCGTTGTCAGAAATGAAATAAGGGCAGTGATAACAAGTGCTACACCGAAAAGAGCGGAAATTTCCATCCACTCAAAACCGATTTCTTTATTTTGGAACATATCCATCACTCCTTTTCGATAATACTAATAGTCTACCCAAAAATACCTTAAATAAAACAGATGTATTCAAGACATACTATAAATACTTGAAATTTTTACGATAAAATTTCAAGAAGAAGAGATTATTTATTTAGGCATTAAATGTTTTAATTATGGTGTTTAGGGGAAAAATACAATAAGGTAATTATTTTTGGGGAGGAATGCTTAATGGCAAAATTAAAAGGTAAAGGCGTTGTTTTAGCAGGTTTAGTTGCTGGAGTGGCCTCTATGTTAAGTAAAAAGGAAAACCGTGACAAAGCAATGGAATTATTAAATGATGCAAAAACAAAAGCAACAAAGGTAATGGCAGATCAAAAGAAAAATTTTGGAAGTACTTCAACACAAAATAATTCTATGCGTGAAAAATTAATTGCAACAGGGGACGTAGCAGGTGATGTAGCACAAGCACCTGCAGGATCTAAACCATTAACAATTCAAGAAAACAAGTTTATCGATGAAGGCGGCGCACAAACGGCGATTGATGCATTTAATAAGCATCAAGCTTAGATAAGGTGTGACATCAAAAAAAGACACAATTCAATTGAATTGTGTCTTTTCTAAAATAAAATTAAGCTTTAACAACTTCTTTTTTCATTGTTTTGTTTTTAGCAAGATTTACGTGCCAAGAAAGAGCTTCCTCTAAGATGTGAGGAGTATGTGCTCCACCTGTTGCTTCAACTGCGCGGTTATAGTAATCGCGTAATTGCTCTTTGAAATCTGGGTGTGCACAGTTGTTAATAATTAATTCAACACGTTCTCTTGGAGCAAGCCCACGTAGGTCCGCGATACCTTGTTCTGTTACGATTACATCTACATCATGTTCCGTGTGGTCTACGTGAGAAACCATTGGTACGATTGAAGAAATCGCGCCACCTTTTGCATATGATTTCGTTACGAAGATACCAAGACGAGCGTTACGAGCGAAGTCACCAGAACCGCCGATACCGTTCATCATTTTTGTACCTGAAACGTGTGTAGAGTTTACGTTACCATAAATATCCAACTCAAGTGCCGTGTTAATAGAGATTAAACCTAAACGACGGATAATTTCTGGGTGGTTAGAAATTTCTTGTGGACGTAAGCAAATTTTATCAGCATACTTTTCTAAGTTGCCGTATACTTTTTGCTGTAATTCTTCAGTTAATGTAATTGAAGTTGCAGCAGCAAAGCGTACTTTACCTGCATCGATTAAGTTGAATACTGCATCTTGTAATACTTCAGAAGCAACAACTAAGTTTTCGAATTCAGAATCAGCGAAGCCATCTAATACAGCATTAGCAACAGATCCTACACCAGATTGTAATGGCATAAGTTCATTTGTTAAACGACCCGCTTTAATTTCAGAACGGAAGAAGTCTAATAAGATGTTTGCCATGTTTTGAGTTTCCTCATCTGGAGGAACGATTAATGAAGGCGCATCTGGCTCTTCAGAAATTACGATTGCTTGGATTTTCTCAACAGGAACGCGGATACCGATTTCACCGATACGTTGTTCAGCATTCATCATAGGGATCGCTTCACGCTTACCTTGTTCACCTGGAACGTAGATGTCGTGGATACCGATTAATGCTTCTGGGTGAGAAATATTTAATTCGATAATAATATTTTCTGCATACTCAGCAAAAATTGGTGAGTTACCAACAGAGTTTGTTGGGATAATTAAACCATCTTCAGTAATTGCAACAGCTTCTAAAATTAAGTGTTTAATTGGACCCATAATACCTTGACGTACTAACTCAGCATTGTGAGAAAGATGTGCGTCTACATATTTGATGTCGCCTTTATTGATTAAACCACGCATTACCGCGTCCCCTTGGAATGGTCCACGTTTATTAATAACACCTGCAGCAGCAAGGTAGTTATCAACTTCAGGACCTAAAGAAGCCCCTGTATATACATCAATTTTAATTTGTTCAGTTTTAGCGCGTTCAGCTAAAGCCATTGGTACAACTTTTGCATCTCCAGCGCGAGTAAATCCAGACATACCTACTACTGTGCCATCTTGAATTAAAGCAGCAGCCTCTTGTGCAGATACGATTTTATCTGCTAATTGTTTTAAACCTAAACGTTTCTCAACTCGTGGATCCATAGAAAAAATCCTCCCCTAAAAAGTTTTTTAATGGTTTTAAGCTAACAGGAAATTTTGTTGGAATTTTCTGTTTATTTTGTCAGATAACAAGCTGACAGATAAGATAATAATAACATCAAATTGTCACATTTTCTTCGCATATAACATAAAAGCGCTTAAAAAATGTATAAAAGGGAATATATACGTCTAATCGACTGTAAGTGTAAAAGTTGCGTGAAATATTTTGAGGGTTATATTGCAAATTTATACTATATGCATTGAAAAAACAATTCAAAAGTGCTATTTATCAAGAATGACCTATTAGGAAAATTAGAACTCTATCATCTTAAATGAACAGGTAATCCTATTTTTAACAATCAAAAAACGACTTGTATATCTACAAGTCGTTTTTGATATAGTAATTAGAAGCCTAAAGAACGTCTGAAGTAACTTGCATAACGTTGACTTACTGGAATACGTGTACCATCTTTCATAATTAATAAGAATGTTGAATGAGAATCTGGTTGGATCTCTTCAATAAAGTCAATATTAACAATATATGAACGATGGCATCTAATGAACGAATCTGATGCTAAGAATAATTCTAGGTCGCTTAAATTTAAGCGGTGATAGCCTTCGCGGTGCATTGTTTTTACAAATGTTTTACGAAGTTGAGTTTCAAGGTAAATGACTTCGCTGTGTTTAATTGGATACCAGCAGTCATCAATTTTTACTGTGATATAATTTGTTAAAAACGGTGATGGCTTTTGTGGGAAAATAGCAGTAATAGCCCCTTTTGTCTCGCCTTCTTCGATAAGAGGGATACTCATACCATAGTAAGGAACACCAAAAACATCAGACTCAATATAAGAATTAATTTTTTGACCATAAGCTAAAGCTTTATGAGCAGCAGAACCTTCTTTAACAGGGTCACCTGGTTTAATTTTTAGGTCAATTTTTTTGCTAGGTTGGTAGTAGAGATACTCATTTGTATCTGAGATAGCAATTGACGTATTTTCTGGGAAAAACTCTTTAATGACATCCATGATTTCTTCGATTTGTTTTGGATCCACTTCTAACACCTCTTTATAAGCATTTTAAACAATTATGAACTATTTTACTACATATTTAAAGCAATTAGGTTGGGAAGATTTATTTTACTATACAGAAAGAACAAATTCTTTCGAAAATGATTATAGTAGCATATTGTTGTATGGATATTTATTGAATAAAAGGGTGGCAAATGTATGTATATTCAGATGAAACATATAATAAATAATCGCGCTATTAGAAAAAAGAGGAAATCGATTGATATTTTGGAACTATTTGAATTGTTAAAATTAGGTTGAAAGGAAAACGTAAAATATGGTAATATTCACTATAGTTACTAAAACGTAAATAAATTATACAAAAAATAAAATATTGTAACTTAAAAATATTAATAAAATGGTAAATAATCGCTTCACTTTACATATTACATATAAATACATGGCTTTTTACTTATTCATAACATTTAAAGGTCCAATTACTTTTGATTGATAAAAAAGAGACATCACCATTCGTTACATAGCGTGGAGGGTGTTTGTCGTATGAATAACAGAATATTTATGTCTGAAGAAAGATGGGATAATCTATGCAACTACATCAACATTCAATATCTGAAACGATTTCAAAAAGGTATTTCCAAGAAATTGATACTATCAATCAATACGTGGGTATTGAGGACTTTTATGTATTGGAGTCGAAGCTCTTATTTGAGGTTTATCATTTAGAGGCGACGAAAGCAAAGAAGACATTACATGAAATTATTGATATTTTATCTGCACGTTTTGGCAAGCAGGTTATTAAAGTTGTACGTCACTACTTCATTACTATCTCATCGATTGTTGCGCGTAAATTGCTTGATAATCAAGTTCCATCGAAAAAAGCATTTGCATTTAATGTAGCTTGCGCAGATATGATTGAAAATTCAATGAAAGATGCTGAATTTTTACAATTCGCAGATGATCTAATTGATTTTTATGTGTATTTTATTGCAGATCGTAAGCAGCCTACATTCCGTCATCAAACGGTTAATAAGGTAATTATGTATATTAATGATGAGCTTGAAAACGATTTAACAGTTGAGAGCATTGCCGCGAATTTTCATATTAGTACAAGTCATTTATCACGTATATTCCGTGAACATGTGGGCATTACATTAGTAGAGTATTTAAATGTTCGTCGAGTGGAAGAGTCTCAATATTATTTGCGTCATACAAATAAGGGGATTACGTCTATTTCTGAACAATTCCACTTCTGTAATCAGAGCTATTTCACGCGAATTTTCAAAAAGTATACGGGTGTAACGCCGAAGCATTTCCGTGATGAGCTTCACCATGAATTTTATCGTTTTGAAATGATGGAAATCGAGTATGAGAATGTATAAAATAGAGGGCTTAGTACAAGATTAACAATATGTTTATTTGTAAATCAATTAATTTGGAAAATAGAAATATAAACCTTATAGATTCTGCGCTACAAACTAGTTGTGAAGGCAATTCTGTGCCCGAAATCAACAAATTGTGAGTGCAGTTTTTTTGTTGTGGAAAAAATTTAGTTGAAGATGTACCTGTGATTTTATGTTTTGTTAAAAGTGCGTTATACTTCAAAATAGTTAAGCCCAGGCGGTTGGTACAGATTTTTAATGAGAAGGTGAACTATGAAACGATGGAAGTTATTTGTTCTATTTGCTATGACAGCTGTTGTTCTAACAGGTTGTCAGTCTGTGGAAAATGGAGAAGGTTTTTTTTATAGTACTTTTGTAAAACCGATGAATTTTTTATTAGATTTCTTAGGAAACACTATTTTTAACGGAAGTTACGGATTAGCCATTATTACAATCACAGTACTCATTCGATTAATTTTAATGCCCTTTATGTTAAAAAACTATCGCTCTCAAGCGGTTATGCGCGTGAAGATGGATGAAATTAAGCCGAAAATGGATGAGATTCAGAAAAATTTAAAAGCAGTTGAATCAAAGGAAGAGCAAAGGGCACTCCAGCAAGAAATGATGCAAGTTTATAGAAGTGCAGGTGTCAATCCAATCAATATGGGTTGTTTGCCAATGCTCATTCAATTGCCGATCATTATGGGATTATATTTTGCTATTTCGCATTCTGCAGATGTAAAATCACATGAATTTTTGTGGTTTAGCTTAGGTTCCCCGGATATGATTATGACAGCAGTTGCGGGAATTATTTATTTTATCCAATCAAAAGTTTCATTAGCAACAGTTCCAGAGGCTCAAAAAGCTCAGATGAAATTGATGATGTATATTTCACCGATAATGATTGTATTCATTTCATTTTCATCTATGGCCGCACTACCTTTATATTGGTCTGTTGGAGGATTTATATTAATCGTACAAACGTATATCGGGAAAAAGTATTATTCAGATTTACCAAAGCAAAGCTAAGTGAATGAGGTCGGGGCAATGATGCGCCTCGACTTTTTTAGCGGATAAGTAACAGAGGTATGTTGTGCTAGTTGATGCAAGGCTTGCCCTATAAAAGGAGAAAAGAATGAAGAAAATTAAAAATGAAAAAGCGATTTCGTTACTATTAGTAGCAGCTGCAAGTTTTTCGGCGTTATATTTTATTATTCAAAAAAATATGAATGCCGCAATTTTATCGATGACAATTATGTTTACATTAACGAACTTTTTCCGGTCGCGTACGTTTAAAGAACAAGGTCACGAAAAAGAATCTAAATGGATGAAAAAGATGTCGATTACTTTTGCCATTTTGTCTGTACTCGTATTAATCGTTATGATAGCCGGCTGAAAATAGCGGGGTTCTAGGGAAGGTGAACAAAATGAAAAGAAATAAGAAAAAAAGTAGCCCTGTTGTAATGGGGGCTATCGTTTCGCTATTATTAATTATCGCTATCATTGGCTCCATCATTTATAAATACGAAGTCGCGAATAGAGATGGCGCAAATGACAATGATGCAGTAACAGGACAAGTACCAACGAATGTTGATGAACAAGAGCCACCAATTGATGAATCGGTTTCAAACATAGAACAACCAACAGTAACTCCCAATGAAGATGAAGAGATAAAAGAAGGCAATACTGTTCCGACAGACGTCCCAAAAGCGAATGCAAATGGCAATGGAACAGAGGGGTCTAAGGATAAAACAAACGCGCCAAAAGAAAATGAAAATGTATCAATAGAAAATGGTTATATCGTTGGGCAACAGCCTGCGAAAGAACCGAAGTATGTAGACAATATTTTAATTGCTAATAAAAAGTATCCTTTACCAGCCACTTTCAATGAAGGGGAATCTGCTACAGCACGCGCGGCGCTTGACGAAATGATTGCTGCAGCAGGCCAACAAGGATATACACTTATAGCCTTTAGTGGTTACCGTTCATACGAATACCAAACGGATTTATACAATCGTTATGTAAACCGCGATGGTAAAGATGCCGCGGATCGTTATAGTGCTCGCCCAGGTTATTCTGAACATCAAACAGGTTTAACATTTGATATTGGAGAGAAGGGCAAAGAAGCTTTATGGCTAACAAGTGAATTTGGTGAAACGCCGGCTGGGAAATGGTTAGCAACAAATGCACATAAATACGGATTTATTTTACGTTATCCAGAAGGTAAGGAAGATGTGACTGGTTATATGTATGAGTCGTGGCATTTCCGTTATTTAGAAGGCGACACAGCAACGAAAGTATATAATGCAGGTGTTACATTGGAAGAGTATTTAGGGATAGAGTAATAGAGTGCTACAAAAAAGGGTATTCGGACATTGTGTCAGAATACCTTTTTTTGATGAATCGTAATTATAAAATAGGAGAGAGCAGTCTTGAAAGAGATTCTTTAAACTTTATAAAGTTTGAGCGGTTTGCATAAATTTCTGGCGTAAGTTCCGAGCAATCTAATATGTCTGATTCAAAAAGTTCTGCTAGTTGGTGGGCGAGTACACGATCATAAATTAGGGCATTCACCTCAAAGTTTAAACTGAAGCTACGCACATCAATATTTGCGGTACCTACTGAAGCGACCTCATCATCAACGACAATCATTTTTGCGTGGATAAATCCTTTTTCATAATGGTAGACTTTGGCCCCAGCTTGAACAAGTTGCCCGACATATGAATAGGTTGCCCAGTAGACGAAAAGATGATCTGGTTTATTCGGTATCATAATGCGCACATCTACTCCTGACAAAGCGGCAATACGAATCGCATCCATAAAGGAATCATCGGGAATAAAATAAGGTGATTGAATATAGACGAATTTTTGGGCATTGGAAATTAAACGTAAGTAATTATTTTTGATGACTTCCCATTCCGTATCAGGTCCACTCGAAACAATTTGCAACGCGACATTCCCCTTTTGTGGGATGATTGGGAAGTAACGGTCTGAATAGTCGATTTGATGATGTGTACTTGCTTGATTCCAATCGAGTAAAAATCGAGTTTGCAAAGGGTGAACAGCACTCCCCTCAATGCGTAAATGTGTATCACGCCAATAGCCAAAACGATCAGATAATCCCAAATATTCATCACCTACATTAAAGCCACCTGTATAACCGATACGTCCATCTATGACAACAATTTTACGATGATTACGGAAATTTAAACGGGGATTGATGAGTGGTAGGATGGAGGGGAAAAAGACCTCTACCTCGGCACCCAACTCCAGTAAATCTTTGAAGTGATGTTTTTTCACACGACGTGAACCCATTTCGTCGTATAAAATACGTATTTTTACACCTTGCCTCGCTTTTTTTTGTAGGGCATTTACAATACGCTGTCCTAAATTATCAAGTTTGAAAATATAATATTGAATATGGATGTGATTTTTTGCTGCGAGAATGTCGTGAATTAAGGCTTCGAACTTGTCGCTCCCATCACTAAAAACTTGGATATCATTGTCCTGCGTTAAAACGGCATAATTGGTCGTTAAATTCATATAGATTAAGTGATTGTATTCTTTCATATGTTCTGTACGAAATTCGAGTTCTTCATTTTTAATCGCTTCAATTTGATAACTAATCAATTTATCAATGCCGATATCCTTTTGACCATCCCAGCGGAATAAATGTTTTTTTCGAAGCTGTCGCCCTAAAAGTAAATATAAAACAAATCCGAAAAAAGGTATGAAAAATAACACGAGCAACCATGCCCAAGTAGAGGATGGTTTTTTACGCTCTAAAAAGATGATGACTAAAGCAAATAAAATATTTAAAAGCATAACGATAGGGAAAATGGATTTATAATCAAGGAGTGCACTCAAAGTTTCACCTTCTTTAGCTATTTTCATATCATTATAACGTATTCTTCAATTGCTTAATATGAGACAAAAGTGAAAAAGTTGTCTTATTGTTAGTCATTCAATAAAGACAACTTCACCTTTTAATAGTCCTCTAAATGAAAATAAATGTCGGAGAAGTCGAGCTGCCGCAATTTTTCCGAATTAATAAAAAAGCTAATGATACCACTATCTCCCCACATAATTTGTTGTGCATCATTCGACACAATTTGTAAGAGTAATGTGTCATAATGCTGTAAATGGGGAAAAGCCTCTCTAAAATCTTGCTTAATGAAATACGGATAGCCACCAATTTTGTGATCAGCCGCTAAGTAATTTACTAAATAAATATCATGAAAAGAGCGCTCATCTAATGTAATAAATTCATTCATAATGGTCGGGTTAAAGAAATTTTTTAAACGATAATCCATTATAGAAACCGGTTCGAATGATTGTTTAAAGTGCAATTTCATTTCTTGCATAATTGGGAAGTGACGAAAATCTGTGTTATTCAAATAAGAAAAATCAAGTTTAAAAGTGTCATCCATTTCACTTGGTAAAACATATTGCACGTGGTAGTAATGCCGAGAAGCGTTAGATTTTACTTGTGGGGAGCATTGCTGTGAAATGTAAAATTGCAATATTCCCTTTAATGGAAATGGGTCGTTCAGCTGAAATTCAGAAAAGTTAATTTGTGCGAGCAACAGCATAAATTGCCCATTGTCATCTTTAGGATGTGTTAGCCCTTTAGATAAATACGGAATACCCGCAAACTTGCTTTCATGTAAAAGTGTTGCATGTTTTATTGGTTCAATAATGGTCGCTTGAATTGCTGAGCCGTTCAAGTAGCTATGAAATTGAACAAATTCTTTTGGGATAAAAATTCCGTTTTCAAAATTCTCCATAGAATCCCTCCTTGAAACCAAAGTCTAAATGGTAAAATAAATGATTAATCTACACAGAAAATTGCGTAATACTACAATATTTCCCCTTGTATTTGTCATTAAACATGATTAAAATTTAGTAATAAAGGGTTTTTACTATGCTTGTAGTGGAAAGTTGCGAAATATGTTATTTGTCCATTCATAAATAATAAAAATACAATAGTATTAAGCAAAAAGTATAAAAAATAAGTCGATAGTTATAACAGGTATTTCTTTTTCTTCATGTAAGGAAATGGGGATGGAAAAAATAATTGCGATAAATTTGAAAATAATGGTTTATATTAAATGTAAAAAGGTTACACTCAAAGTGAAAGTCTTTAAATTTGTAACAAAATTGAAAGATTTATCAGTGTAAATAAGTGATATACTTAAGAAGTAGAAGGTCAGACCTTTGAGTTAGTTTGGTAAAGGCCCCTGACAAAAAAGAACGCGACTATGCAGAGGCATAATAGAGTTTCTTGGAACTTTAACTTTAATAATTCGTTATATATTTTACTTAGGAAAGGTTGAGGTGTAGAGAAATGGCGAAAGAGATTGATTTAAAACGTATTGTTACAAACTTATCTAAATTAGGTGTTACGGCGACAGTTACGAAATCTCGTATCGAACTTTTAAAAGTTTTAACACCACCAACACAAACTCCACAAACGCAAAATTGATTAAATACTAAAGACGCCCATTGATTCCAATAAATTGGTGTGCGTCTTTAAACATAAAAAAGACAACTCGCGCGACTTTCAAAAGTGGCACAAGTTGTCTTTTCTTTTAATCTTCTTCCGGATCGTTTGCAGAGAACATATACGTACGGTAATGGAATTTCATACCGAACACGAGGCCAATTGCGAGCGCGGTTCCCATTAACGAACTACCACCGTAACTTAAAAACGGTAAAGGAATACCGGTAATCGGTAATAATTGAATCGTCATGCCGATATTTTCAAAAACGTGGAACGTAATCATCGCAATAATCCCTGCACAAACATATGTACAGAAAGCATCTTTTAGTAAAAGGGTCGTCTTCGTTAAATGATAAACTAATAGGAAGTAGAGACAGATAACAGCGCTTGCACCGATAAAGCCCCATTCTTCCCCAATCACTGCAAAAATAAAGTCTGTATGGTTTTCGGCAACATATACTTCGCGACCTTGAAAGCCCTTGCCAAAAATCTCACCAGAGCCAATTGCATTTAACGATGTAATTAAATGATAACCGTCAGATGTGGCGTAAGAATAAGGGTCTAACCAAGAATAAATACGTGCAGCTTGATATGATTGGAACCCAAACGTCTTTTCAAGGAAGGCTTGCATATAGACAGCCATCCATAGTAATGAACCGCCAAGTGCAGCTACACCTCCAAAGAGTGGAAGAATAATTTTCCAAGAAACACCTGCAACAATGACTAGCGCGGCCGTAATCGCGATGAATACAAGTGAGGAGCCTAAGTCAGGTTGTTTCATAATTAATGCTAGTGGTAATGCCAAAGTCAATCCCATTTTTAATAGAAGCATAAAATCCGTTTTCAATGTTTTATTCGGATAGGTCGTATGGTGTTTACTAATTAAATAGGCTGTTGCGAGAATATAAAAGGTTTTCATAAACTCTGCAGGTTGTATACTTCCGATAGGTGTTGCGAACCAACTTTGCGCCCCGTTTCGGAATATCGTTAATCCAGTTGACGGAGGAATGAGTACTACTGCTGCAAGCAATGCTATTCCAAACCAGTAAAATGGCCATGCGAGCTTTTTATATTGATCAGGATCAAAGTACATAACGAATGCTACGATGACAGCGCCAATCATATAATTCAGAATTTGTTTGGGGACAAAGTTCTCCCCATATTGCCCCGATGTTTGAGCTGAAGAAATCGCCAATAAGCTGACACAAAGGAATATCATTAATATAATGGCAAGTGGCCAGTCAAAACGCTTATTGAAACTAAGTTTATTTGTATCCATTCGATTCACCTTATCATCTAAGAATATTTATTTTGAGCATTTTTTACACATATGTTACTAAAAAAAGCGATAATAGCATTAAAAAGGAAACTCTTTCGTAGCTTGTTTTAACTTTATCATATTCTACCGAAAAATACTTTAAGAAGCTTATCGTAAAAGTTGAGACGAAACCGCGTAGAAAATGTTTCAAAATCGTTCAATAAGTCATATAATAATCATAATATTTGTGTTTAAAGGGGCGTGTGTGTTGTGGCAAAGAAAATGAAATCCGCAGAAGATTTTATGCATCATTTATATATACATATGAATGACGTGGATCACTTTGTAATTTTTAGCGGTGTTTCGCTAAAGCAATTTTTACCTTCAGTAGAATCTGTAAAAAATGTTTTACTTTTAAAACACGCATACGAAGAGGGCTCTTTTAATATGCATACGCAATTTGATTTTGTGAGCAGTGAAGATATGCAAGATTTTTTAAAGACCGAACAGGACTTGAAAAAGGATCTTTGTTGGGTTGATTTTACAACTGAAAAAAATGTTAATGCGTTAACGCCACTTGAGCAAGCGGAGTTACTTTATTTCAGTCATAAACGTGAGCCGCTCGCAACACCTTTCTTGGGCAAATTGCAAAATCGATATGCCTATTATTCTTCTGTCGCGGATAAAATGACGAAAGTGTATTTTCGTTTTATCGGAGACTCAGAATTACTAGTAGCGAATTTATTTAATCAAATGATAAAGGAAAAAGAAAACGTAGGAAGCTTTTGGCGAAGAAAAAATAAAGATAATTTGCCAATGATTGACCCTTCAACATTGCGATTATTTAGGCCATTTGTGAAGGAAGGCGCATTATTATCATTATATAAACTAGACAAACCGAGCGCCCATTATGGAATTGAAATTCGCACGTTATCAGATTATGATTTTCCAGATGAAGTATGGGACGATTTAGATGAACTATTAAAACTTAGCTATGATGAACTAATACAAATCAGTTAACACTCACAGCTGCTGCAGTGAGTGTTTTTAGTGGATAGGAAGAAACGTAATCTGTATCAGTAAAAATTCGTGATACACTATGTTTAGTAAAAAATTGGAGGTCACAAAATGAAAAAAAGAATCGGTTTATTGTATGGAGGTAAGTCTGCGGAACATGAAGTCTCGTTGTCAACAGCACAGGCTGTAACGCAAGCTTTGAATTTTAATGAATATGATGTACATCCGATTTTTATTACATTGGATGGCGAGTGGCGTGTAGGACCTCAATTAATGGAACCGGCTCAATCACCTGAACAATTACAATTTGAATCAACGGCAGTTCATGCTGCGAATAATATTATGCAATTTATCGAAGCACATAAGGAAAACCCCTTTGATGTGGTCTTCCCGTTGTTGCATGGAACAAATGGTGAAGATGGTACGGTTCAAGGATTTTTAGATGTATTAAATATTCCTTACGTTGGCAATGGTGTACTAAGCTCTGCGGCTGGAATGGATAAAGTCGTGATGAAGCAATTATTTGAAATGGCTGATTTACCTCAATTACCATACGTATATTTCATTCGTAGTGAGTGGGAAGGGAATCGTTCAAAATGGATTGAGAAATGTGAACGAAAACTTGGCTACCCGATGTTCGTTAAACCTGCAAATTTAGGTTCAAGTGTCGGTATTAGCAAAGCAACAAATATACAAGAATTAGAAAAGGCTGTTCAATTTGCTCTTCAATATGACCGTAAAATTGTTGTAGAGCAAGGTGTTATTGCCCGGGAAATCGAGCTGGCCGTACTTGGGAACGATACACCAGAAGTTTCGGTAGCGGGAGAAATTAAACCCGTAACGGAATTTTATGATTATGATTCAAAATATAAAGATGGTTCAACTGTATTAATCATTCCAGCGGAACTGCAGGGGAATGTGTATCAAGATTTAGTCGGAATGGCGAAAAAAGCATTTAAAGCAATTGATGGATCAGGTTTAGTACGTGCTGACTTTTTTGTAACAGCTAATAATGAACTTTATATTAATGAAGTAAACACGATGCCTGGATTTACACCGGTAAGTATGTACCCGCTACTATGGCAGCATACAGCCGTAACGTATCCGCAATTAATCGATCAATTAATTGCCTTGGCGATAGAGCGCCATACAGAAAAACAAAAACTTCAATACAAAAGAGATTGAGTGGGATAAAGAGTGAAAAAAAACTTAAAGCAACTTGCAACGTGGTTAAAAATTGAACATCAATTATTTCAAGAGACGGTCGTAACAGGTATTTCGATTGATACTCGTACAATTCAGACGGGAGATTTGTTTATACCTTTTCGAGGAGAGGCGGTCAATGGGCATCGTTATGTTGCGCAAGCATTTGAAAAGGGAGCAGCCGCATCTTTATGGATGAAGGATGAACCGAATCCACCAGCAAACTACCCATTAATTTTCATTGATGATCCAGAAGTAGCGTTACAAGAAATGGCGATTGCTTATCGTAACGAACATCAAGCGACTTTTATCGGTATTACGGGATCGAACGGCAAAACATCTTCAAAGGATATTTTAGCAAGCGCCCTTACGCCATATTTTAAAGTTCAAAAAACGATTGGTAATTTTAATAATCAATTAGGTTTACCGATTACGATTTTGCAGTTAGATGAGGATACGGAAATCTCTGTGCTTGAGATGGGGATGAGTGGATTCGGTGAAATTGACTATTTAACAAAGCTAGCCCGCCCGCACTATGCCATTATTACAAATATCGGGGAAGCACATATGCAAGATTTGGGCTCTCGCGCGGGTATTGCTCAGGCGAAATTTGAAATTGTTCAAGGCTTAGAACCAGGTGGCATACTGTTCTTTGATGGTGATGAACAATTACTCCAACAGTTAGTTGCAAAAAATGAATCATTACAAACACAATCATTTGGTTTTACTATGGAACAGGATTTAATAGCTTCAAATATTCATACATCTGAGTCAGGAAGTCATTTCCATGTAGAAGGATTAATTGCTGGGGACTTTTTCATTTCTGTATTGGGCGAACATCAGGTGAAAAATACGCTAAGTGCGATGCTTGTAAGTAAAGCGCTCGGCTTATCAGATGAACAAATTTGCCAGGCATTAAAGCAAGTAACGTTAACAGACATGCGTATGCAATTAATGACGGTTGGAGATAAATTATTTATTAATGACGCATACAATGCTGCACCAACTTCGGTGCATGCCGCAATTCATTTTATTCAACAAACAGCGATTCGCGATGAGAAATGGTTAGTACTTGGAGATATGTTGGAGCTTGGGCAAGATGAGCAGCGTTACCATGAGGAAATTGCAGAAGTCATTGATCCTGGAAAAACGACGTATGTTTGTCTATTTGGACCTCGTATGAAGTGGCTTTATGAGAAACTACAAACAGTTTTTGATGAAAAGCACCTCCTATATACTGAAGACGATTATGCAGTTATTATTGAAAAGATTAAACAGCACGCAACGGAGCAATCATTACTATTAGTAAAGGGTTCGCGCGGGATGCAGTTGGAAAAAATAATTACTGGTGTCAGTGAAATTCAATAAAACCTGAGGATAACAAAATATTTGATTTTAAAAATGCTGAAACGTTGTTAACTTAACGTTTCAGCATTTTATATTTAAGGTATTTAGGTTTAGGTCTTAAAAGCCTTTTTAGAATTTAAAGCGATTAATTAATAATTGTAGGCCTTCAGAAGCTTGTTCTAATGATCTGGTAGAAGCTGTAACTTCCTCCGTTGCGGCAAGTTCTTGAGCAGAAATAGTAGCAGCTTTTATTGAGTTTGAAACGGCTCCCTCAGCGATTGAAGTCATTTCAGTTGTTTGATCATGAACGTTTTTAATGCTTGCTTCCATTTTGTTTGTTAACTGAGTAATCTGGGTAAATTGTTGGCTAATCGAATTAATTGAAGAGGCAATTTCTGAGAATGCCGTTTCTGTATGACCAACAATTTCGATGCCAGAAGTAACTTCCATTGTGCCGGTAGACATCATTTTTACAGCGGTATTTGTATTTGCTTGTACGGCAGTAATTAGCTGTGTAATTTGATGAGCTGATTGTTTAGATTGCTCTGCTAAATGGCGTACTTCTTCTGCAACAACAGCAAACCCTTTTCCGTGTTCACCTGCACGGGCAGCTTCAATTGCAGCGTTGAGTGCAAGTAAGTTTGTCTGGTCAGCAATATTTGTAATGACATCAGAAATCGATCCAATCTCGTTCGATTGATTACCGAGTCGTTGAATGACCTTTTCACTTTCAGATACAGACCAACGAATCGTTTCCATTTGCACAACTACTTTTTGAATAATCTCATTCCCTTTTCGCGCTTGCTTTGATGTATCTTCGGCATTACTTTCTGCGTGCTCAATTGCTTCTGCAACGGAGTCAATATCGTGGTGTAAGGAACTAATATTAGCTTCACTTTGTTGGGCGATTTCACGTTGGCACTGTGCCCCATCTGCAACGGAATGAAGGGACTGTGTCATATCGTTTGAGAAATTTACCGTTTGACTAGCGCTCGCATATAAGTCCTCACAAGACGTTGTAATTTCCGCTGCCGTATTTGAAATTTCACGCATCATGGTACGTAATGTGGCGAGCATTTGATTATATGAAACTGCTAAGTCGCCAATTTCGTCTTTTGAATGTACGTGTAATTCCTGTGTTAAATCGCCCTCACCTTGTGCAATATCATGTAGCTGTTTCCGAATAGTGTGCAGTGGTTGAACAATTTTTCGCGCAAAAAATAAACTAATTCCAACAGTTATAAATCCGATAACTAGGATAATCAATATGATAGTGTTTCGAATGTTTGAAATGACGGCATCGATTGCTTCGATTGATTGACCGACAAACCACATACCGATAATTTCACCTTGTGCGTTTTGAAGTGGTTTGTAAACAGTTAAATGTGGAGAACCGACGACTTCTGCGACACCGATATATGTTTCACCATTTAAAACCTTTTTGGAGACAGCTTTACTTGCTTGTGTACCGATTGCGCGTTTTCCATCGATTTGGACATTTGTAGCAACGCGTGTATCATTTGAGAAAATGGTAGAAACAATATTCATATCCGAGCCCATGTCATCTAAGAGAGGAGTAATGGATTCCACATTTACATTTCCTTTCGTTAGGGCATTATTTTGTATAGCCCAAGAACCTTCATAGCGAGCATCTAAATGTTGATAATTACTTGTTGAAAGGTTTAGAAGGTTTTTTTCGTAAGTTTGTAGCATCGTTTTTTCGATTTGATAATTGACACCTAGAATGATTGCAATTGCGATTATGGTAATGCTACTAATGATGAGTACGTTAATTTTCGTAGATATGGAAAATGATTTCATCAGAAAATTCCCTTCAATTCAAATTTATACATATTATAAAAAATATATATAGCGTGAAAATATTTATTTTGGAGTGAATTAAATGTCGATTGGTGTACTTTTTTTACATGGATTTTCAGGAGGACCGTATGAAGTTCAGCCCTTTGCCGATTATGTACAAGAAAAAACAGGATGGCTCATGGCGATTCCAACATTATCGGGTCATGGTGAGGCGGAGAACCTAGCAATGAAGGGATATAAATCTCATAATTGGTTAATGGATGCCGAAATTGCTTACCGCCGATTGGCGAAGCAAGTGGAGGAGATTATTATTGTCGGCTTTTCGATGGGGGGCGTCATTGCTATGTATTTGGCAACGCGCTATAAGGTAAAGAAGTTAGTGTTATTAAGTGCTGCGGCAAAATATATAAGTCCATCACAATTAGTAAAGGATTTTCGTTTAGTTGCCACAGATGCAATACATAAAAAACTGAAAGAAAATGAATTGTTTGCTCGTTATAAATTTAAATTTTTGAATGTCCCATTTAGTGCAACCGTTGAATTTATGAAAGTTGTTCAAAAAACAGCGCCTTACATTAAGAATATAAAATGTCCAACATTTATTGTGCAAGGATTACTAGATGGCATTGTGCCGAGCCAAACAGCGCAAATATTGTACGATCAAATTCAATCAACGGAGAAAAAGATGTATCTTTCAGAATGTGGGAAGCATCATATTTGTTACAGTGATGATTGTGAGCTGTGGTTTGATGAAGTGCTGATTTTTATAACTTGATTCAGCAGAATGGGGGAACAAAGGCTAAACCCGTCACGTCCTGTGACAACGCCTTTGTGATCAACATCGTGTTGACCCAAGTCCCGGCGGATGTCACAGATTTTTAAGGGAAGTTTTTCGAGCTCGCTCGAAAAAATCTGGACGCAATTACACTAGGGCGTAATTGATAATAGAGGATGAATAAACAGTTTATTTATATACAAGCATTATCATTGCATACTGCTACAACCCATGTTAGACTGATGTAAGCAATGGATACATTTTGTACGAGGACTCTTCAGACTTTATTGATGAAGAGTACTTTTTTTTGAACTTAACGGTTTTATTCTATTTTTTAAAGCTTTTAACTTGCTTCAGCACAAATCCCTACTTTCACATAAGTGTTGGATGAATGCAAAATATGCACTGAATTCAGTGTGGGTTCAAACCCAGGCCGAATCAAGTTAAAGCCCCGGCGGATGTCACAGATTTTTAAAGGAAGCTTTTCGAGCGACCTCGAAAAAAATCTGGACGCAATTACACCGAGGCGTAATTGATTCTAATAATTAGAATCGTAGAATTGAACCGCTCGGCAAAGACCGGGCTTTCCTTTTCATACTAAGAGACTCTACAAGTTAATGTAGAGATAATTTTAAAGTAACGGAAACGTTCCATATATATTGGCTCGAATTTGCCGCCATGTCATCTGAAAATGTAACCATTTGTCGACTTATAAGAAAAAGGGAGATTGAATAGTTTGACAAATTTTTCAGAATTAAATATTAGTGAATCAACATTACGTTCAGTAAAACGTATGGGATTTGAAGAAGCAACACCAATTCAAGAGGGAACAATCACATTTGCAATGGCTGGCCGTGACGTATTAGGTCAAGCACAAACTGGTACTGGTAAAACAGCTGCATTCGGTATTCCGTTAATCGAGAAAATCGATCCAAAAAACCCTAACATCCAAGCATTAGTTATTGCACCAACTCGTGAATTAGCAATCCAAGTTTCAGAAGAACTTTATAAATTAGGTTACGACAAGCGCGTAAAATTATTATCAGTTTACGGAGGTCAAGAAATCGGCCGTCAAATCCGTGCGCTTAAAAACGGTCCACAAATTATCGTAGGTACACCAGGTCGTATTCAAGACCATATTAACCGTCGTACTCTAAGATTAGACGAAGTACAAACATTAGTATTAGACGAAGCAGATGAAATGCTAAACATGGGCTTCATTGATGATATTAATGCGATTTTAGAATCTGTTCCGGATACTCGCCAAACATTATTATTCTCAGCTACAATGCCTCCAGCAATCCGTAAAATTGCTGAAACATTCATGAATAACCCAGAAGTGGTTAAAATCAAAGCAAAAGAATTAACAATGGAAAACATTGAGCAGTTTTTCGTAAAAGCAACTGAGCGTGAGAAATTCGACTCACTTTCTCGTTTATTAGATTCTCAAAAGCCAGAATTAGCAATCATCTTCGGTCGTACAAAACGCCGTGTTGACGAATTAAGTCAAGCATTAGGTTTACGTGGTTTCCTTGCTGAAGGTATTCACGGTGACTTAAGCCAAGCAAAACGTATTTCAGTATTACGTCAATTTAAAGAAGGCAAAATTGACATTTTAATCGCAACAGACGTAGCAGCTCGTGGTTTAGATATTTCAGGTGTAACACATGTTTACAACTTTGATATTCCACAAGATCCAGAAAGCTATGTTCACCGTATTGGTCGTACAGGCCGTGCTGGTAGATCAGGTGTTGCTGTAACATTCGTAACACCACGTGAAATGGGTTACTTACGTATCGTTGAAGAAACAACGAAAAAACGCATGACTCCATTACGTACTCCAACATCAGAGGAAGCATTAGTAGGCTTACAAGAAGATGCAATGAAAAATCTAGTGAACTTAGTACAAAATGAAGACATCAGCAAATACCGTGAATTAGCTGCTCAATTATTAGAAAATAATGAAGCACTTGATTTAGTAGCTGCTGCATTAAAATCAATTACAAAAGAACCAGAATCGACACCAGTTTCATTATCCGAAGAGCGTCCATTACCAATGCGTCGTAGCGGCGGCGGTGGCGGTGGTCGAGGTGGTAATGATCGTGGTCGTTCAAGTCGCGGTGGTAATGATCGTCGTAGCGGTGGCGGTGGAGATCGTCGTCGTGAAGGTGGCGGTGGCGGACGCCGTGATTCAGGTCGTCGTGAAGGTGGCAATGGCGGCGGCGGTAGTGCTCGTCGTGAAGGTAGCAATACCGGTGGCGCTCGTCGTGAAGGCAGTGCTCCTAATCGTGATCGTCGTCCTCGTCAACGTCGCGAAGACTAATAGCTTTATCTATAATACACATCAACGCTTTTTGTTGATGTGTATTTTTTTACAACAAATTAAGGGGGATAGGTGATTAGAAAACTCTGACCTAAAATGAAACCAATTGTTGAGTGAAACGTATACAATAAGTAGTAGAAAGAGGTGTGGAAAATGAGAGCACAACCGAAATATCAATTGCCGAAAATGTCTCAAACAGTGTGGCGATTGTATGGAATAATTCAAACGCTTATATTAGCACTTATAACAGCGGGTATTATATTTTTAGCAGTTAAATATGAATGGTCACAGTGGATTATCTGGATTACAGTAGGTATCGTCGTGTTATCGATCATTTTATCTATTGTTATTTTCCCAAGTGTCCGTTGGAAAATTTGGCGCTATGAAGTAAGGGAACAAGAAATAGAAATTCAAAGTGGCCTGTTTGTCGTAAAGCGTACATTAATTCCGATGGTGCGCGTACAACATGTCGATACGGAACAAGGTCCGATTTTAAAAAAATATAATTTAGCTAATATTTCTATATCTTCAGCTGCAACAGTACATACGATCCCTATGTTGTTGACGGAGGACGCCGATATGCTCAGAACAAAAATATCGGAATTAGCAAGGGTGGCTGAAGAAGATGTCTGATGAAAAGTATAAACTTCATCCCGTTACAGCGATTATTAACGTTGTCAAAGCGTTAAAAGACTTGTTGATTCCAATTGCTATTATTGTCGTTGCAAATGGCTTTAACTTAAATTTTGATTACCGAGATGATAAATTTTTCAGTGAAATGGTTCCGTTAATGTTTTTATTTGTCATAGTTATTGGGACGATGGTAAACGGCTTAGTGAAATGGATGACTTTTACGTATTGGTTTGAGGATCGTGAACTGCGTGTAGAATATGGGCTATTCGTAAAAAAGAAGCGCTATATCCCATTTGATCGCATCCAAAGTTTAAACTATAAAGAAGGTATTTTTCATCGTATTTTTACGTTAGTTCAAGTGCAAGTAGAAACAGCGGGGGGCAAAAGTGGTAAGCCAGAAGCTGAGTTGACAGCTGTTACGAAAATGGCAGCAGAGGAAATCGAAAATCAAATGAGGAAAGTAAAGCAAATGGGTTCTTCAATGGAAGAAGATCAGGAAGCAGCACTAGAAGAGTCTTCAACTGTTATCCATAAAATGCAGCCGAAAGAATTGTTGTTATTAGCAACAACGTCAAGTGGTATTGGGGTTGTATTGGCAGGATTATTCGCTGCAATATCGCAGTTTTCTCAGTTTATTCCGTTTGATGCAATTTATAATGAAATGGCAATTTTGATGAAATTCAGTGTAATTATTGTGTCGTTTTTGATTGCCTTTGCCTTTTTTGTTGCGTGGCTCATTTCTGTGGCGCTCACATTTTTGAATTATTATGATTTTACTGTGACGGAGCAAAACAAACGGTTGATTATTACGCGTGGATTATTGGAGAAAAAACGAGTAACGATTCCATTGCATCGCGTGCAAGCTGTAAAAATTATTGAAAATCCATTCAGACAAATGTTAGGTTTAGCGACTGTAGTTGTGGAAAGTGCAGGTGGAAGCTTTAGTGGTGAGAAGGATAAAAGAATTGTGTTATTTCCGCTCATTTCTAAAAAAATGCTCATAAAGCCGTTGAGGGAGTTATTTCCGCATATTGATTTTACAATGACACCAGAAGTGACACCACCAAAAAGAGCACAACCTTTTTTCTATCGCGTTGATTTTTTATGGATGGTGCCGTTAATAGGCGTATTAACTTATTTCTTTTACCCATACGGCTTATTGTCATTGTTAATTATTGTGCCGATTATCTTGCTAGGAAGATGGCAATTTAAGACGGCGGGCTATTTGTTAAATGGGCAGCAAATCACGATTGTTTCCCGTACGATTAGCCGTGTGACTTTCTTTGCGGAGAAAAAAAGAATTCAAGTTACACAAGGAAGTCAAACGTATTTCCAAAAGAGAAAACAAATTGGTTCAGCACGAATTGTTGTGATGTCAGGAATGACTGGGGCATCTGCTACGGTTCGTCATATAGAACAGCAAGAAGTTGAAACGATTTTACAATGGTATGAACGATAAAAGGGTTGCTCTCATTATCGGAGAGCAACCCTTTTATTTATCGCCAACGTAGCATGTTCTTGGAATTGAAGTAAACAAAGCCTAAAATAAAACCAGTAGCCAATCCACCTAAATGTGCCGTAATATTAATATTAGGCGTCAGGAATGTCATAATGACACTGATGACGATAAGTGGTAAAATGATTTGCTTTAACTGCGGGAATGAATTACGTGTGTAATAGACGAGTGCAGCAAACGCACCGAAAATACCATAAATTGCACCGCTCGCACCTACGCTCGCATAGTATGGATCCTCAAATAGGAAAGTAGCGGCGACACCAAAAATCCCAGCTAAAAAGTAAATCGTTAAAAAACGCATTTTCCCAGCAATTTTTTCAAGTTCAGGACCGAATAAAAAGAGTGAAAACATATTGAATAAAACATGCGTAAAACCGCTGTGTAAAAACATGGAAGTAATAATGCGCCACCATTCACCAGCAGAGATGAAGGCATTGACACTCATTCCAGCGTATAAAATTTCCTTACCAATACCAGGGATTAATGTGATAATAAATACAATGAAGTTAATCGCAATAATTGACGACACAATTGGGTATAACTTAATGTATTGTTTGAAGTTTTCTCTACGAATAAACATGTTTCACCTCGAAATATTAATTGAACCAATGTACGGACAATATTCTATCTTCATAAGTATACATTGTAATAATGCCCAAATGAAAGGGGGAGCTCTTACTTGATTAAAGGAATTGGATTAGATCTTGTCGAAATGATAAGAATAGAAAAAGCGATAAACCGAACAGAGAAATTCCAACAAAGAATTTTATCGGAACGAGAATTGGCTATTTTCGATACACTTTCGGGTACGCGGAAAGTTGAATTTTTAGCAGGGCGCTTTGCTGCAAAAGAGGCATACTCTAAAGCAAATGGGACAGGAATTGGTGAAGGTTGTGAATTGCACCAAATTGAAATCTTAAAAGATGCATCAGGAAAACCAGTCTTGTATTTCGATGGTCAGCAAGCTAAAGCATTTGTTTCGATTACGCATACACATACAACTGCTGCTGCTCAAGTGATATTAATGGAGTGATACAATACATATTAGCTTGTTCTTTTTCATATGCTGATTTATCGGAGCAGATGTGAGAAAGGGTGAGGCGTTGAAAGTCCGTATGTTAGTTGTATTTGCCTGCTGTTTATTTTTGGTAGCTTGTGGAAAAGCCACTCAGGAGGAAGTTGTTCAAGAGGTAAATGAAAAGTGGAATGAAGCAAAGGGCTATGAATTGAATGCGACGATGGAAGTTAGGACAGGTACTGAACCAAGAGTTTATGATGTGAATGTTTGGCATACAAAGCCAGACTTTTACCGTGTTTCGGTCAATACACAAGGCGATAAAGAAACACAAATGATTGTGCGAAATGAAGAAGGTGTATTTGTTGTCACGCCAGCGTTGAAGAAAACATATAAATTCCAAAGTGAATGGCCGAAGCAAAATAGCCAAGCTTATTTGATTGGGATGCTAGCGGAGGATTTACTAGCAGATAAATCAGCAGTTATGACGGAAGATGACAAACAATATACATTTGAATTGGCTACGCGCAATGTCGAAAGAACGGCATTACCAGTGCAGCAAATCACAATTGATAAAAAAACAATGTTGCCTACAAAAGTGAGTGTGTTAAACGAGTCATTAGAAGAGCAGGTTATTATTACGTTTAAAGATATCCAAATGGGAGCAAAACATAAAGCAGAAGATTATGCAGTAGAAAAATTCCCAGAGGATAAGGAAAAAGATACAGCTCTTGCCGATATAGAAAATACAGAGTTCCAAGTACATTATCCAGTATTAGATTGGGAGCATACAAAGTTAACGGATGAATACAAAACGAAGGAAGATGGGAATTCTCGTGTTATTTTAACTTTTGAAGGTGAAAAACCGTTTACTTTAATGCAACAACCTATTGTTAATAATGTAGATACGTTACCTGTATTCTCACCTGGAGATCCTGCTGATTTAGGGTTTACAGTTGGTGCAATGACGGAAAACTCAATTCGATGGGAACAGGATGGCATGGCTTTCTTTATCGCATCGACAAAACTTTCACAAGATGAATTAATGGAAGTTGCTGCAAGTGTAACGGTAGGAAGTATGAAATAACGTAACTTGATTCAGCAAATCCATTTGTACCGAAAGCAAAGCGACAGGTACAGAAGTCCCTACCGGGGGATGAATGCAAAATACGCCGAGGCGTAATTGATTAAAAAGTTTAAATGTAAAAAGAGGGAATAAAGAATATGGAAAACAAAATTAATTATCGTCCAACCAAAGCAGTGATTGATCTACAAGCCATTCACCAAAATATCATTTCCTTACGTCAATATGTCCAACCGAATGTGGGAATTATTGCTGTTGTAAAGGCAAATGCATATGGTCATGGTGATATTGAAGTAGCAAATGCAGCAATCAATGCTGGCGCGACAATGCTGGCAGTTGCCACACCAGATGAAGCAGTACATATGAGAGAACATTTTAATTACATCGATATTCTCGTATTAGGTGCAACTCCAAATTCTTTTATTCCCTATGCTTCGAAAGAAAATATTACGCTTACTGTATTTTCGGTGGATTGGATGGAACAAGCAAAGCAATACTTGCCACTCTCGAACCAATTGAAATTACATGTAAAGATTGATTCAGGCATGGGACGTATAGGAATTACTACAAAAGAAGAGTTATTAATGTTGTATAAAGTGATTCAAGATACTTCGGGATTTGTAGTTGATGGGATTTTCACACATTTTGCTACTGCCGATGAAGAGGACAACGAATATTTTGAAAAACAGGTTAGTCTATTCAAGGAATTATTAAATGTCCTTCCAGAAAAGCCTCGGTTAGTACACGTGGCTAATACTGCAACCACATTAGTGAAGGATCCAACTTTACAATATGACGCAGTTCGTTTCGGCATATCCATGTATGGTTTGTTGCCATCGCCTTATGTGGGAGAGTTATTACCATTTCCATTGAAGCCTGCATTTTCTTTAGAAACAGAGCTAGTACATGTGAAGAAGTTGAAAGCCGGACAATCTGTTGGTTATGGCGCAAATTTTACAGCTGAAAAAGATTGTTTTATTGGAACGATACCAATTGGCTATGCTGATGGGATGATACGCAAGCTCAGTGGACAAGAGGTATTAATTGGTGGTGGACGTGCGAAAATTATCGGAAGAATTTGTATGGATCAAAGTATGATTTTACTGAAAGAAGCATATAATATTGGTGAGCGTGTTTTATTAATTGGTCGACAACAAGAAGATGAAATTACAATAGATGATTGGGCATCGAAATTAGAGACGATTAATTATGAAATTCCTTGTGTAATTACTGGAAGAGTTCCGAGAGTATATAAAAACTAATTAGTTGAGTTTTGTCGAATAAAAGTAGTATAATCGACAGAAAATACGGAAAATAAAACTGAAAAAGTCACACAAACCCCATATTCATTGCAAGAATTGTCAATATTTATTATTTCTTGTCTTTTCATTGTCGACATTCGATGCTAAAATGAAATTGAAATGGTATGTTTGTGGAGGTGCTTGTTTTGTTCGCAAAAGAACTAGAAGAAGTAATTATTGAGATTCCAGATGAATTAGTTATTCAATTTGAAAGAACACTAGGCCATAATATAAGTAGCGATGGAACGATTACATATCTTTCGACGCGAAAATATAAAGAGCATATGCAACCAAATCAATTACGGGAAGCTTTAATGAAAGGCTATGTGGAAATGTCGCACATTAATCTGTCTATTTGTGGTGAATGCTTACATGCAGAGTATGAAGCGGAACATATGGTGGAGCGTCTCGTTAGCGGGGGATGACAATTTGATTGTAAAGCGTGGGGATGTTTTTTTTGCTGACCTGTCACCTGTTGTAGGTTCTGAGCAAGGTGGTACCAGACCCGTTTTAATTATTCAAAATGATATTGGAAATCGATTTAGTCCTACAGTCATTATAGCTGCAATTACAGCGCAAATTCAAAAAGCAAAATTACCAACACATGTCGAAATTAATGCCAAGAAATACGGCTTTGAGCGAGATTCGGTAATTTTGCTTGAGCAATTGCGTACAATTGATAAATCACGATTAACAGATCGTATCACTCAGCTTGATTCACAATTGATGGAACAAGTGGATGACGCACTTGGTATCAGTTTAGGACTTGTTAAATTTTAATACATAGAAAAAGAGCATCGAAGCGATACGTTTCGATGCTCTTTTTAATGATTTTTATAAATGATTTATTTAATTTTGAAAAATAATGGAATTTATATTATAATTTATTAATAATTCTAAAGATTCCGTAGAACGAATTAGGGATAATAGCGAAATTAACAACTAATTAATAGAGAGATAGTTAAGTTGATGGTGGGGGGCATTATATTGAATTCTAAATCTACCGTTGAAATCATTACAGAATGGGATATTGTAGTTGCACGTCAATTGGGACGTAACGAAGCAAAGATTATCGGTTTTGGAACGGTAGAACAGGCTCGGATTACAACGGCGATTAGTGAACTTGCACGAAATATTTATTTATATGCCAGTGCAGGTGAAATTGTAATTGAACGCATTGAGGAAAATGAAAAATATGGAATTCGTATTACCGCAATAGATAAAGGACCAGGGATTGATAATGTTCGTAAAGTGATGGAAGATGGGTATTCAACTTCTGGTGGGCTAGGAGCTGGATTACCAGGTGTGAAAAGATTGATGGATGGGATGGAAATTCAGACCACTGTTGGGAAAGGTACAATAATTAAGATTGAAAAATGGATTTAGTAGGATGTGGGAAGATGAAAGAACTACAAATTCAATATAAAAAAATATTAGCTGATTATTTAAAGAATCAAACAGAACGAAATTTATATATCGGTCAAAATTTTATTCGTCAGCTTATACAAAAAAAGGTTACACCTGAAGAAGTAATCAGTATTCATAAGCATGCCGTCGAACAGATTTACCCAGATATCACTAGTGAAATCTTAAATAGTTTTGATTTTTTAATCGAAATAATGGTTCACTTTGGCCTAACTGTGCAAGAGCATCAAAGTTTATTAGTGCAACAGGAAGAATTACGAATTGAGATGAATGTAGCGACTAAAATTCAAAGTATGTTATTAAAAACAGCTATCCCCAAGGTGAATGAATTAGATATAGGGATGGTTTCGATTCCGATACGAAAGATGAATGGAGACTACGTGCATTTTTTAAATGATGAACAACATTATGTAAGTGTGGCTGTAACCGATGTTGTTGGTAAAGGGGTACCAGCAGCACTTTGTATGTCGATGGTGAAGTATGGATTAGATACATTAGAATACGCAAATAATAATCCTTCTTACGTACTTGAAGTATTGAACCGCATTATTGAAAAAAGTGTAGATGATAGCATGTTTGTTTCGATGTTTTATGGGACGTATGATATCAAAGGAAATATATTTACATATGGCTCAGCAGGTCATGAGCCTGCGATCTATTATAATTCACGTGATCAAAAATTTTATGATTTAGAGTCCAGGGGCTTACTACTAGGTGTAATGTCGGAAGTAAAGTATCGACAATATAAGATTCATTTGGAAGAGAATGATTTTATATTAATGATTACGGATGGCGTGACGGATTTCCGAAAACAAGGAGATTTAGACCCGCGAAATGTAATAAAAGAATTAGCATTAAACTATATTAATTTAAGTGCACAAGAAATGTGTGAACGAATGTACGCGTACTTAAAGGATTTAACAGATTTTAATTTAGAAGATGATTTTACGGTAGTGATTTTTAAAAAATAGTTTAGAAAATAGGTTTAAGTTTAGGCGCTTAGTGGAAAAGAAGTAATTTTAGATGGAGGTGTCTTAAATGAATGTTAATGTTCAATTTAGAGAAGATGGAAATGTGATGAGGGGTTATATTGAAGGGGAAATTGATACATTTACTGCTCCGGTCTTACGTGATGAGTTAGAAGCGGTTCAAATTGTCGAAGGGAGACGCGTTGAATTAGATTTGTCGAAAGTAAATTATATAGATAGTACAGGTCTAGGGATTTTTGTAGCCTTTTACAAGAAAGTAACGCGTGAAAATGTACCGTTGCGTCTCGTTGGTTTATCGAGTCGTTTAGTAAGGCTATTTGAAATTACAGGGTTAAGTGAATTAATGAGTATTGAAACTGATGCAGAGGTGGAGTTAAAACAATGAAAGCATTTGATTATATTGAAATTCGAGTGCCGGCAAAGCCTCAATATGTAAGTGTTATTCGTTTAATGATTTCAGGATTAGCAGTGCGTGTAGGTTTTTCTTATGATGAAATTGAAGATTTAAAAATTGCGACAAGTGAAGCGGTTACGAATGTCGTACATCACGCTTATAAAGAAAGTGACGAAGGTGAAGTCGTTGTAGGCTGTGCGCTATTTGAAGATAAAATTGAAATTATGGTTTCTGATTACGGTGTGAGTTTTAATTTTGAAGAAATTAAATCAAAAGTGGGACCTTACCATGAAGAGGACAACGTAGAACTTTTACGTGAAGGCGGACTCGGCATATATTTGATGGAAACTTTAATGGATGAAGTCAAAATGAACAATGAGGGTGGCGTCACTGTTTTCATGACAAAGTATGTCACGAAAGAGCAGGTGAAGGAGTATGTCGAGAGAATCACTACCTAAAAACTCATCAAAAGAGGAAATCCTGCAATGGCTAGCGCAATATCAAGAATCGGACAGCGACGAAGCACAAACGAACCTAGTCGTACACTATAAGCAATTAGTTGAATCAATTGCTCGTAAATATTCGCGCGGCAAAACGTACCATGACGATATTGTTCAAGTGGGGATGCTTGGTTTACTCGGAGCAATGAGGCGGTTTGAACCTTCATTCGGTAGGAGTTTTGAAGCTTTCGCAATACCAACGATTGTTGGGGAAATAAAACGTTTTTTACGTGATAAAACGTGGGATGTACATGTTCCTCGCCGCATTAAAGAATTAGGGCCTCGAATTAAGGCTGCGGTTGAAGCACTTACAACAGAGTTACAACGCTCTCCCTCGATTCATGAAATTGCGAATTATTTAGAAGTACAAGACGAGGAAGTACTTGAAGCTATGGAAATGGGAAGAAGTTATCAAGCGCTCTCGATGAATCATTCTATTGAGTCTGATTCAGATGGTAGTACGGTGACTCTATTTGATGTGGTAGGAAGAATAGATGATGGTTTTGAAAATACAAACCAACGCATGATTGTTGCGGATGCGATGGATGCTTTAAATGAAAGAGAGCGGCAAATTATCCAGCTCACCTACTTAGAGCAATTAAGTCAAAAAGAGGCTGGGGAACGTTTAGGTATTTCACAAATGCATGTATCACGAATCCAACGAAAAGCAATTAAGAAACTACAAGAAACCATTATATCAAGTGGTGGCGTTTCATTATAATATTCTTCGAGTCTACTAGCATTATCAGGGTGGACTCTTTTTTATTGTCATTAGGACGATGATTGACCGAAAAGAATGGGTAACAACTGCTAGAAATGGACAAAATAATGGTAAACTAAAGAAAGCTTAACAAAGGGAGTTGGGACTATGGAACAACATCAAATGCTGCAAATTATTGCAAAAGAAGCGAGTGTGCAAGTAAAGCAAGCAGAAGCGGTCATCAAACTGTTAGAGGAAGGCAATACTGTTCCTTTTATTGCGCGCTATCGGAAAGAAGTAACAGGTTCTTTGGATGAGGTGCAAATTAAAGCTGTAGAAGATCGATTCCATTACATACAGCAACTTGAAACGAGAAAAGAAGAAGTTTTACGTTTAATTGATGAGCAAGGAAAGCTTACGGAAGAATTAGCGAGTGCGATTCAAGGTGCAACAGTGCTTCAGCGTATTGAAGATTTATATCGACCTTATAAACAGAAGCGTCGAACAAAGGCAACGATTGCAAAAGAACGTGGGTTAGAACCGCTAGCGGATCAACTATTAAAATTCACAAAACAAGATACGCATCAAATGGCTACGCAATATATAAATGTAGAGCAAGGTGTAATCACAGAAGAGGATGCTTTAGCTGGTGCGCGAGATATACTTGCTGAACGTTTTGCTGATGATGCTGCAATCCGTGAAAAGTTACGAACACTTTCATGGCGTGAAGGAAAACTTGTCACAGCGGTAAAAAATGCTGAAAAAGATGAGAAGCAAGTTTTCGAAATGTACTACGAATATGAAGAGCCTATTCACCGAATGGCACCACATCGTACATTGGCGGTCAATCGTGGAGAAAAAGAAGAAATTTTAAGGGGTTCAATAGAAGTACCAATAGAAAAAGCAACAATTCAAATGGAATATCAGTGGATTCCTAGAAATTTTGTTGGCCCATCTGTAGAGCAAGTGAAATTAGCAATTACAGATAGCTATAAACGTTTAATCCAGCCTTCTATTGAAAGGGAGTTGCGTGGCGAATTATCGGCAAAAGCTGAAACACAAGCAATCCATATTTTCTCGGAAAACTTACGAAATTTATTACTACAACCACCGATGCGCGGAAAGTTTGTACTTGGTGTTGACCCGGCCTATCGAACGGGCTGTAAATTAGCGGTAGTCGATGAGTTAGGAAAAATGATTGAGGTAGGTGTCATTTATCCTCATACGACTTCGGATACAACGAAATCAAAAGCGGCAATTAAATCCATACTAAATAAATATCCGATTAGCATTATTGCGATCGGCAATGGGACGGCTTCACGTGAGACGGAGCAGTTTATTGCAGAGCTATTGAAGGAAGTTACGCAGAATGTGGCATATGTCATCGTTAATGAAGCGGGGGCATCTGTTTATTCGGCATCTGAAACAGCGCGTGCAGAATTCCCAGATTTACAAGTAGAACAACGAAGTGCGGTATCGATTGCACGTCGATTACAAGACCCGCTATCAGAATTGGTGAAAATTGATCCAAAAGCTGTTGGTGTAGGGCAGTATCAACATGATGTTTCGCAAAAGCAATTAGCTGAGTCCCTTACATTTATTGTGGAAACCGCTGTAAACCAAGTAGGGGTAGATGTAAATACAGCGTCTGCATCCCTTTTACAGTACGTTTCAGGATTATCAAAAACCGTTGCGGAAAATATCGTAACGATGCGCGGTGAAAACGGAAAATTCACTTCTCGTGCTCAATTGAAGAAAATTCCACGCTTAGGCGCTAAAACATATGAACAAGCAATTGGATTTTTACGTATAGCAGAAGCAAAAAATCCACTGGATGCTACAGGAATCCATCCAGAGAGTTATAAATTGGCGGAAGAAATTTTACAAGCAGCCAGCCTAACGAAAAAGGATGTAGGAACAGCAAAGGCTGAGCAATCGATTAGCCAATTAGAGTTGAGTGCATTAAGTGAAACATTGCAAGTTGGGGAAGTAACTTTAAAAGATATTGTAGGGACATTAATGAAACCAGCACGAGATCCCCGAGATGCCTTTCCACAACCGTTATTAAAAACGGATGTATTACAAATGAAGGATTTACAAGTAGGCATGGAATTACAAGGGACTGTTCGAAATGTTGTTGATTTTGGTGCATTTGTTGATATCGGCGTTAAACAAGATGGACTTGTTCACATTTCTAAATTACAAAAAGGACGAGTTAAGCACCCGCTTGATGTAGTATCTTTAGGAGATATCGTGACAGTTTGGATTGAAAGTGTCGAAGTAAACAAAGGAAGAATATCGCTAACAATGCTTCCGCCAGCACTTCAAGAGAGTATTTAATAATTAATATTAATCATTTATAATGAAAGCACACCGAATAGTTGGTGTGCTTTTTATTTTTTTGGATATAAGTATGAAGGAGTTCCGACTACAGCTTGCTTGAAACATAAATGGGCTACTTTTAACTTTCCGATATGAGGTGAGTATGTGACAGATGAACAAGTTCAAAAAATAGTAGAAGACCTTTCAATTCAACACTTTGACCGACCTTTCGTACATCGAGCTTATTTTAATAACAGATTGAAAACGACAGGCGGTAGATATTTATTGAAATCGCATGACATTGAATTGAATGAAAAATTATATAATCATTTTGGAATGGAAGAACTTCGAGGGATTATTTTACATGAGCTTTGCCATTATCATTTGCATTTGCTGGGAAGAGGATATAAACATCAAGATTCAGACTTTAAACTATTATTAAATCAAGTGGGAGCACCACGTTTTTGTTCGAGAATTGAAGAAGTGAAAAAGAAGTCAACAACAGCCTTGTATATTTATCATTGTATAAATTGTAAACAGTTATATAGAAGGAAGCGGAAAATGGATACAAAAAAATACTGTTGCAGCATTTGTGGGGGACGTATTGAGTTAGAGTTGAATTGATTTTAAAGAATGTATGATGTCATGGTTCATTCCACAAATGGTTTTACACAAGAGATTGATTATTGATAGAATTTCGCATATAGTTTTGCAAGTTGGAAATACTGTATTTAAATACGTTTAGTAGTAGATAGCTGCTTTTAGATAGGGGTGGTACACGTATTTTTTATAGGATAAACCTTTTTTTAAAAAAAGGTTGACGAATTGCTAGAAGGTGTCTATAATAATAAAAGTCGGCAAGGTAATAACGACGTAAACATTATTCCGAAGTAGCTCAGTGGTAGAGCAACCGGCTGTTAACCGGTTGGTCGTAGGTTCGAGTCCTACCTTCGGAGCCATGGCCCGTTGGTCAAGTGGTTAAGACACCGCCCTTTCACGGCGGTAACACGGGTTCGAATCCCGTACGGGTCACCATTTTTAATATAGAAAATTTTGTTTTGGTCCCGTGGTGTAGCGGTTAACATGCCTGCCTGTCACGCAGGAGATCGCCGGTTCGATCCCGGTCGGGACCGCCATTTATTGGGGTATAGCCAAGCGGTAAGGCAACGGATTTTGATTCCGTCATGCCCTGGTTCGAATCCAGGTTCCCCAGCCATTTCCGAGCCATTAGCTCAGTCGGTAGAGCATCTGACTTTTAATCAGAGGGTCGTAGGTTCGAATCCTACATGGCTCACCAGTTTCATATTGACAAATTCTCACAAAGGTATATAATGAGAGAAGTTAATAATGAACGCGGTCGTGGCGGAATGGCAGACGCGCTAGGTTGAGGGCCTAGTGGGGGTAACCCCGTGGAGGTTCAAGTCCTCTCGTCCGCACCATAACAACAAATTTCATATGCGGGTGTAGTTTAGTGGTAAAACCTCAGCCTTCCAAGCTGATGATGAGAGTTCGATTCTCTTCACCCGCTCCAAAAAAAGATTGTTGACATCGAAGAAGATATATTGTAAGATATATTGAGTGTCGCAAATAAAGACATAATGAACCTTGAAAACTGAACAAGCAAACGTTAATGATTTAAACGTTTAAGTGATGAACTTAAACAAATTATAGATATCAACTTTATGTTGATAC
>NZ_JBNNMF010000013.1:0-138770 GCF_050272495.1 Solibacillus cecembensis
AGACGCTATTTTGTTCGAATCGAACAAAATAGCGTCTTTTTTAATTTACGTTCGCCAATGGGATATAAAAAACGCAAGTTTTTCAGTGCCCTCATCCAATGTGATGGGGGTTTCAAACGTGACTTACATTTTATTGAGTGACACGCGCTGTCCAACGTGATAAATCAATTCCTTTTACATTCACCAAATTCGCTGGGAAAATAAATGTCCAAGGCTTTGTTGTATTAGGTTGTACAATTAATATTGGATCTAGCTTAAATGAACCGTTAGCAACAACGACACCGCGAGCATCAACGATTTCAAGTGGTAGCTGCTCTAAGTTAATCGCTTTTTCATGACCATTACGGATGAAAATAGAAGCATGCAAGCTTTTATCGTTATTTAACTTTGCTTGTAAGCCAGTAAAGTTTACTTCTGTTTTCCCTAGCTTTGGTAAAGTTTTCACGATGTCCGCTAATTTCTCTTGCTCTTCTTTTGGAAGCTGTTTTTGCCACGTTTCATCTAGATCTAACTGATGACCGCGTAATGATAACAGGTTGAATGAGATTTTCCATCCTTCTTCAGGCATTTCTTCCGTTGTAATTGAAGCTGTTGGGAAAGTGAAAATCCATGGACGCGCACTTTCAGCTGGAATTACGCCTAAATCTTTAAAGTTAAAATAGTGAGAAGCTAAACGATTATCGTCTTTATCTAAAATTAAAAGCTCAATATCACCAAGCTCAATCGCTTCTGATAAAGAAGAACGGAAGAATGCCTTTACGTTCCAAGAACCATTTACAGGATTTGGATCAATATTAATCGCTGATAATGATAATTGATTTGGCTTTAATGGTGCTAAATCATTCGCTAAGAAATTAAATACATATTGCTGCTCTTGTGGCACATTCCAGTCTGGGTGATAAGAAAGTTTTGTCACAACATCACGGTCTGCATCGCTTTTAGAAGCATTTTCTTTTGTTTGTACAAGTGATTTTGAATCAATAGCGCTATCTTTACCGACTTTATCGCCTTTTTTAAATAAATCAAATAAACCCATGTTTTATTCCTCCACGTTCATCTTTAAGTTTTTCATAAATGTAACAAGTTCTTCTACAATACCGCGGCGAAGTTCTTGATAGTTTTTGCCGAATAGTTCTAAGCCTTCACGTTGGTAAATGCGCATTGGATCTTCTTGTTGATAATGACGTAAGCCAATACCTTCTTTTAAGTGAGACATTTGTTCTAAATGTTTTACCCACATATTATTAATGAAGCCGAGCATTACTTGAGGAATAGCCGCCATCATTTGTTCGTTATCTGCAAAGCTCTCGATTACTGCTTTTAACTCTTTTACAGAAGGATCAACAGCATCTAATAGCTTCGTAACTTTAGTTTCATCGCGGTCAATTGTAACAGACGTTAAGAATAATGAATTGACTGTTCGTTCCATCTTGTCGAAATCCCAATCAGAAACGTTTTTGTCCTCAGGTGCGTTATCACGAACTGCGAAGTCAATTGTTTCATACATCATTCGAACTAATAGTAAAAGAATTTCTTCGTTTCTTAAAATTGTATCGCGTAAATCATAAACGATGCGACGTTGGTCATTAATGACGTCATCTAGCTTTAAATTGTATTCACGCATAGCAAGGTGTGAACCTTCTACAATACGTTGTGTACGGTTAACCAACTCTAGGATCTCTTTGTTTTCAATGCGACCAACAGTGTTCGTAGTCATTTTTTTTAGGAATTTTTCTACTTCTTCTTTAGCAAAGCGCTTCAACATATCATCCTCAAGAGAAAGGACAAATTGACTTTCACCATGGTCACCTTGACGACCAGAACGACCGCGCAGCTGATTGTCGACACGACGGCTTTCATGCTTTTCTGTTCCAAGTACATAAAGGCCACCTAAATCTTCAACACCATCGCCTAAAACGATATCCGTTCCGCGTCCGGCCATGTTTGTTGCAACCGTAATACGATTTCTTTGTCCTGCTTGTGAAATTAATTCCACTTCCTGCTCAACCGTTTTTGCATTTAGAAGTTGGAAATCTAAGTTATGTTTCTTTAAATAACTTGCCACTTTTTCAGATTGCAAAATAGAAGTTGTCCCGATTAAGATAGGCTGACCTTTTTCATGTCGACGAATGACTTCTTGTACAACATGTTCATATTTTTGATCCGTCGTTTCAAACACTAAATCCGTTTGGTCGATACGTTTACGTGGACGGTTCGTCGGAATTTGAATAACAGACATGCCGTAAACTTCTAAAATTTCTTTTTCTTGTGTTTTCGCAGTACCTGTCATCCCTGATAATTTCGGATACATACGGAAGTAGTTTTGAATCGTAATTTGTGCTTGTGCTTTATTTTCTTCTGTAATTGTTACGTTTTCTTTCGCTTCAATCGCTTGGTGTAAGCCGTCAGAAAGAGAACGACCTTCCATAATACGACCCGTGAACATATCCACAAGCTCGACTTTATCTTCACGGACGATGTAATCTACATCAAGTTCGAACATGACGTGCGCACGTACAGCTTGGATGACATAATGATAAAGTGTTTGGTGATCCAAATCGTATAAGTTATCAATACCAAATGCTGCTTCAACCTTTTCGATACCTTGGTCTGTTAGGGAAGTCGCTTTTGTTTCGTCATCGAAATCATAGTCCTCATCCATTTTGAAGCGCTTCGCAAGCATTGCTGAAATACGGTGTAGCTCTTCGTTTGCCCCCATTTTACCAGCGATAATTAATGGTGTTTTAGCCTCGTCGATTAATACAGAATCAACTTCATCAATGATAGCAAAGTGGTATGGACGCTGTACTTTATCAGCAATTGTAAAGGCCATATTGTCACGTAAATAATCGAAGCCGAATTCTGTTCCGACACCGTACGTAATATCCGCGTTGTAAGCTTCTTTTTTCGCATCAGGCTCCATCATTGGTACGTTTAATCCAACAGTAAGGCCTAGGAAACGATGAATTTGTCCAATTTGATCAAAGTCACGTTTCGCTAAATAATCATTTACCGTAATAACGTGAACGCCTTTACCTTCTAATGCACGCACGTAAGATGGTAAAGAGGCAACTAAAGTTTTCCCTTCACCTGTTGGCATTTCAGCAATATTTCCTTCTACTAGGACAAGCCCGCCGATTAATTGCACATCGAAATGGCGCATGTTTAAAACACGTTTCGAGGCTTCACGAACAACAGCAAAAGCATCAGGGATAATGGCTGTCAGTTCTTCACCTTTGTCTATACGTTCTTTAAATTGAAATGTCATATTTTGAAGCTCTTCATCCGACATGGGACTATAGATCGCTTCTAGTTTGTTAATTTGTTCTACAGTTTTGTAGTATTTCTTAAGCTCTCGAGCACTTGTTTGCTCTTGATTGCGTTTGAAAATTGAGAACATGTTTGTACGCTCCTTTAAAATGGTCTACCTTCATATAGTAGACACTAGATTATTTTATCAAACTTTGTCTAGAAAGACCACCAGACGTTAGGAAATCCAAGAAACTGGAGAAAATAGATGTCGAAATTTGTCTTTTTTATATGCAACAAGATGGATATGAATTTTATTTCTATATTTTATTTAATGTACATGCTATACTTACGGTGAATATGAATGTAGATTTTATGTAAATGTGTCCGGTATTGACCGGAAAAAGTTAAAACTATTTATTTTAAGGAGGACAGACATGATTTATGTGTCTTTAATCGTGGCGTTTTTAGCGTCCATTTTACTTACTCCGCTTGTGAAGCGTTTAGCTATCCGTATCGGTGCTGTGGATGCGCCAAACTATCGAAAAGTACATGCACGTATTATGCCGCGCCTTGGTGGATTGGCAATTTACGCTGCATTTATGATCGGAATTATTTTATTAAAAGTTGTTACGGGTTTCCAAAGTGAATATTTATATGCGATTTTAATTGCCGCATCAATCATTGTATTGACGGGTGTTATAGATGATATGCGTGAAATTTCGGCAAAGGCAAAGCTACTAGGGCAAATTGTTGCTGCTTGTATCGTTGTATTTGGTGGAGGTATTCACATTCAAATAGTCAATTTACCATTCGGTGGGGAACTATCATTTGGATGGTTAGGTATTCCTTTGACGATTATTTGGATTGTCGGTATTACGAATGCGATTAACTTGATTGATGGCCTAGACGGTTTAGCAGCAGGTGTTTCAACAATCGCGTTAATTACAATGGCAGCAACGGCGATGCTTTTAGGGGACGGAATTGTCATTGCGTTGGCATCCATTTTAGCTGCCGCAACAATTGGTTTCTTATTTTTCAACTTCCACCCAGCGAAAATATTCATGGGGGATACAGGTGCGCTATTTTTAGGGTTTATGATTTCAGTAATCGCACTTTTAGGGTTAAAAAACGTTACGGTTATTGCTTTTGTTATCCCTGTGATTATGTTAGGTGTTCCAATTTCGGATACATTCTTTGCGATTGTACGTCGATTCCGAATGAAGCAAAAATGGTCGGATCCAGATAAATCGCATTTACATCATCGTTTATTAGATTTAGGGTTCTCGCATCGCCAGGTCGTGTTATTAATTTATGCAATGGCTGCGATGTTCGGTTTATTTGCAATCATCTTCTCAATGGCAAGTGTTTGGGGCGCAATCCTCATTATTACAGTATTGCTCGTAGCGATTGAGTTATTTGTAGAGATTATTGGATTAGCAGGTAAAAACTATAAACCGTTACTAAATTTTGTACGAATCTTTAATAAATAACGAAAAACCGCTCACATTTTTATACGTGAGCGGATTTTTTGTGTTTTTTCGGAGTCATAATTAAGATGGAGCAGTCATCTGTAATTTAGAGTGAGGTAGAGTAGCTAGAATGTCTATTAACCGAAATTGCAGTGGAAAAACATCATCAAAAAACACCCAAGGACTGATTAAGTCTTTTTGGGTGTTTTGTATGTCATTATTGTACGCTATTAATTGAATTATTTTCGACTTGCGTTTGTTCAACATTCAATCCTGAATTAGAATTAATTCCTGAAAGCTCTGTTGAATCTGGGATTAGACCGAGATGACTTTGTAAAATGTTTTTCGTTTCTTCTAATGGTTCATCCTTCAATTTGTAATAATAAACCCCTGTAGACATATCATCGTAGCCTTCTAATGTTAACGCGTCGATGCGTGGCATACCGTTTGATAAGTAGCTAAAGAATGATTTCATCTCATCGAAGGTCATGTCTGTTTTCATATTGTTGCCGACAGCCTCAAGTACCGCATCGTACTTTGTAATAGATGTGAATGATGCCGATTTTGTTGCAATTGCTTTAATAATCTCTTGTTGACGTTTACCGCGCTCGATATCGCTGTCTAACTTACGTGTACGAGCTAATGCCAATGCTTCTCTACCATTTAAAGTTTGTAAGCCCGGTTGTAAATTAACTGTACGTTTATCGTTTTCATCGAGTTCATTCAGTCTGTATGGAACTTCTGCTTCAATCCCACCTAATGCATCCACGACATCGATAAATGCATGGAAGTTCATGCGTACATAATAATCAACTGGAATTTCGAATAATTCTTCAACTGTTTCAATTGTTGCTTTTGTACCGCCATAAGCATGGGCGTGGTTAATTTTATCTCGGTAACCTACATGTGGAATATAGACATAAGAGTCACGGGGAATACTTAAAAGTTTCACCGTTTTTGTTTTGTTATTCAGTGTGGCAAGTAACAACGCATCTGTACGAGAGTGATCTGCACCTTGTCCACGTTTTTCACTGTCATCCACACCTAAAAACAGGATGGAAACATTATCTTGCTCAGGCTCCACTTTTACTTCACGTTGATCTGGAATTTTACGGTCTTCAATTTCTTCAAAGGCAGTGTCTGCAGCGTGTTCTGCTTTCTTTGTTAAGTACATGCCATAAGTAGCGGCGCAAATTAGGAAAGATGACGCTAATATTAATGTAACTTTTATAATAAGCGAAAGTTTAGAAGAACCTTTTGCCTTTTTTATATTTTTCATAATGATTCTCCTCTAGTGTAGGGATAATAGATTGTGAATAAATTATCTGTAAATTTGCAATCCATTATATTATACTATCATATACTGTAGTCGTAAATTAAAAAATGTCTATTAACCTCGAAGAAACTCGATAAATTGTGCATCACCGCGAGTTGTTGAAGCTTGGCCATTCGTGAGCTCAGTCATCCATTCAATGAATTGCTGTTCCTCTTCTTTTAATACGAAAACAAAAATTTCAACATTTTCGGCATAATCAATGGACTGCAGGTTATAAGAAGAATCACGAATTTCATTTTCGACTTTGCCAAGCCAGTTATAATCAATGGTTACATTCATTAAATAATGCAGTTTGCGTTCTACAACTTGTGTTGCAAGAAGTCCTTCTGTAGTCGCTTTACCATAAGCGCGAATGAGGCCGCCACCACCAAGCTTAATCCCGCCAAAATAACGGGTAACGACAACGACAGTATCTTTAAGGCCTTGTTTTTTTAACACTTCTAACATAGGAACGCCAGCTGTGCCACTAGGTTCCCCGTCGTCATTGGCCTTTTGGATATTGTCATGCGCTCCAATCATATAGCAGGAGCAATTATGAGTAGCGTTTGCATGAAGTTTCTTAATTTTGTCGATAAATAGTAGGGCGTCCTCCTCAGTTTCAGCACGATCAACATAAGTGATAAAACGTGACTTTGAGAGGATTATTTCAGACTCACCATAACCCTTGACAGTGAAATAGTTATTTCTCATTCTATAATCTCCTTTAATTTACATATAGCGATTTATATGGTAGTTATAAAATTGATTAAAATATTCTTTATTAATGCTATAATAGTTAAGTATTATAGTATAAAATGAATAAAAAGATAGAGTTAACTCATTTTAGCAAATTTATCATACCTTATTATGCGGTGGAGTATGGTAAATATGCACTAAAATTAGGATATGTTAAAACTGAATGAAACAGTAAGGCTCAAGCTAAAAAATGCTGAGGTCGAATTGACAAACAACATTCAATCGTATGAGGGTGGGAAAAGTAATGTTTCCGAATGATAAAATAGATATAGCCTCGCTGGATGTAATTTTTAATAGAATGTTAGAAACCATTACGAATTCTAAAGATGATATATTTATAATAAGCGAACAAAGTCGTAGAAGCTTTGAAGATATGCGAAATGAACTTGAAATTGTTCGAAAAGAAATTAGTATCTTAATAGATGAAAGTGATAGTTTAGAAAAATTATTACAACTATCCCGTCAACGCCTTGTCATTGTGAGTAAAACTTTTAGTGAGCAAACAGAAGAGCAAGTGCGAGTTGCCTATGAAAATACGACTAAAGTACAACTAGATTTATCGCTTTGCCGTGAACGCGAAGGGCAATTAAGAAATAAACGTGATGATTTGGAAAGACGTATGAAAGCACTTTATGATACGATTAAAAGGGCAGACCATATCGTAAACCAAGTGAATATCGTAATTAATTACTTAACGTCGGATTTAAAAAATGTTAGTGCAGCATTAGAACAAGCAAAAGTTAAGCAAGATTTTGGAATACGTATTATCGCAGCCCAAGAGGAAGAACGAAAGCGTTTATCTCGGGAAATTCATGACGGTCCAGCGCAAATGATGGCAAATGTGTTGATGCGTTCGAACTTAATCGACCGTACTTACCGTGAAAAGGGAGTAGACGCTGCATTTCAAGAAATAAGTGATTTAAAAGAAAATGTCCGCAATGCGCTACACGAGGTAAGACGAATTATTTATGATTTACGACCAATGGCATTAGATGATTTAGGTATTGTTCCAACATTGAAAAAATATTTATCTACTGTTATGGAATACAATCCTGGGGTCGATATTCAATTTGTGTCATACAACAATGAACAGCGAATTTCTTCAAATTATGAGGTATCGATTTTCCGATTGGTTCAAGAGAGTGTGAATAATGCTTTAAAGCATGGAGAACCTCGAGTGATTACAGTGAAAATTGAATGGCTGCGTAACCAAATCAATATTGTTGTAAAAGATGATGGCAACGGTTTTGATATGGAAAATGTAAGAGAAGATTCGTTTGGACTTATTGGCATGAGAGAACGGATTGATTTATTAAAAGGAACAATCGAAATTAATAGTTCAGTTGGCAACGGAACAGTCGTATTATTCAAAATTCCCTATCCAACTAATGATGAAGAAGTTTTATAAAGAGATTAAAGAGAAATCAAGGAGGTAATAAAATGACAAAAATTATAATTGTAGATGATCACCAATTATTCCGTGAAGGAGTAAAACGAATTTTAGACTTTGAGGATTCATTTGAAGTAGTGGCAGAAGGCGATGATGGTACAGATGTGGTAAGCCTATATGCTAAAAGTATGCCGGATGTCGTATTAATGGATATTAATATGCCTAGAAAAAATGGGATAGAGGCAACAGCTGATTTAGTGAGCGAATTCCCAGATGCGAAAGTGATGGTCCTTTCCATCCATGATGACGAATCATATGTAACACATGCATTGAAATCAGGTGCTTTAGGATATATGTTAAAAGAAATGGATGCAGATGAAATTGTCGATGCCATTAAAGTTGTTTCAAACGGAGGTTCTTATTTACATCCGAAAGTAACGAAAAACTTAGTTGCAGAATTCCGTCGCTTATCTGAGCACGAAAACAAAGGGAATTTCCACCAAACTGAAATTCGACGTCCATTCCACTTATTAACGAAGCGTGAATGTGAAGTATTGCAATTATTAACGGATGGCCAATCTAACCGTACAATTGGTGAAACATTATTCATCTCAGAAAAAACGGTTAAAAATCACGTTTCAAGCATTTTACAAAAAATGAACGTAAATGACCGTACACAAGCCGTTGTAACAGCAATCAAAAACGGTTGGGTTGAAGTACGATAAAGTAAAACAATGTTTAATGGATGAAATCCTTATTGCTCGTTAATGCAGGGGGATTTTAAGAACCGCCTAATTACATAAGAAGGCAGGAAAGACTGATTAGCCAGTAGATGAACGGAATTCCGTTTGTTTACTGGTTTTTTGTTATTCGAGTGGTAAATATTGGTGGTGTTTATGGCGGAGACAGATAGAATGTTAAAAGTGGTGGATAGAATTGAGAAAGTGACGGATAGGTCAGCCAATTACATGAAACTCAGCAAAAATTCACGCAAATAACAGGTATTAAATTTTTGGAATGGGTGTAAATATTATTAATTTTGCATCCAATAAGGCAACACATTCCAAAAAAGTTCGTCTTATATATCGGACTACATACAGAACCTTAGATGACATAGGATTTTTGTGAATTCTATGCTAAAATGTTTTCCAGGAGGGGTATATATCTATGAAAAAATGGCTTATAGCAGTAATGGCACTATTTGTACTTACTGCATGTGGTAATAAAGAAGATACGACAACAAAAGATGTGGGAAAAGAAATTGATGAGGGTACGGTTGGTTTTGAAATTTTAGGAGATACAATCCAAGAAGCATCGGGTGTTCCACAACAGGAAAAAGAAAAAATATTAGCAGCCTTTGACGAATATATTACAGCCTTTAATGAAAAAGATTTAGAACGTTATAAAAATATTATATCTAAAAATGCAGAAGGCTTTCAATATGAGGAAGATATACAAGCTGTAACGAAAGTTTTTAAACAATATGATATCAATCGCGAAGCACAAGATGTGACGATTGTTAAATATAAAGAAAATGAAGCACAAGTTTTCTCGAATTTAAAAACAGAGACGAAAGAAATGGAAACAGGTGCAGAACTCGCAGCTGATGGCCGTCAAGTAACGGTGTTTGTGAAAGAAGATCAATGGAAAGTTTCGAGTATTTATTATATCGGTAATGAATAAATAGTAGAAACATCTTGTATAACTAATGCAAGGTGTTTTTTTCGTATAATAATCGGAAAATATTGTAGCACTTCCAACGATATTTTCATTCACAATTGTAATGGCATAAGGTAAGATAGGGAGCATAGGAAAGTGGGGAATTAGATGAAGACAGCGGTTGTTACAGATAGTACAGCATATTTAACTATAGAAGAACGCCAACAATATAATATTCATATGATTCCTTTAGGCGTTAATATTGAAGGAACAGTTTATGATGAAGAAATTGATATTACAGCTTCTGAATTTTACGATCGTGTGCGCGGTGCGAAAGAGTTTCCGAAAACGACGCAGCCACCGATTGGGAAATTTGTAGAGCTTTTTGAAACATTAGCAAAAGATTATGACGATGTTGTAACGATCCATTTATCAAGTGGAATTAGTGGTACATACCAAGGGGCAGTACAAGCTGGTAATATGGTAGAAAACATCAATGTTCATGCATTTGATACAGAGGTTGCTTGTTATGTACAAGGTATGTTTGTTAAAGAGGCCGTGAAACTTGCGGAACAAGGTGCATCTGGGCAAGACATTATGATGCATCTAGAAGAATTGAAAACAACAATGGATGCTTACTTTGTTGTAGATGACTTAGGACATTTACAGCGCGGAGGTCGACTTTCGGCAGCAGCAGCTTTAATTGGTGGCTTGCTTCAAGTAAAACCAATCCTTCATTTCCAGGACAAAGTAATTGTGCCATTCGAAAAGATTCGTACACGTAAAAAAGCGTTGCGCAAAGTAGAAGATCAGCTCGTTTTAGCTATTGAAAAACATGGTTCATTACAAGCGACCGTCATTCATGGAAATTGTGAAGCAGAGGCGCGTGATTGGATGAATACTTTAGCACAAACGTATCCTTCAGTAGAGTTCACATTAAGCTATTTCGGACCAGTTATCGGGACGCATTTAGGTGAAGGTTCCATTGCAATGGGTTGGATGAAGAAATAGTAAAATGAAAAATAGTTACTGCATGTAAAATGTAGTAACTATTTTTTAAAATCAATTGAAGTATGGGGCGGGGTGAAAAGTCCGCTTACTATACAAGTTTTACAAAAAAAAAACACTTTTCTATGTAAGAATGCTACTAGAAATTTTCATAAAACTATGTGCTTATTTAGGGTGGCTAAACTGCCAGTTGATAATAGACAAAATAGGTGCCACTCTCTCATTACATGGCATTTTTTTATATGAACCCCCGAAACCGCAATCTCATAAAAAATCCCTGATAATTTATAGTGCAAACTTCTAGCTCACCCTTCATACAAACTCCAAATAGGAAAGGACCCACTCATTTGAACAAAAAATTCCGAAGCCTCCCAACAACCCGCCGTTACAAAGGATTACTCGTAGAACCGAAAATCCGAAACTTTTTCACTGGTCGAATTTGGTTGCGCCGTGATACACCTTTTCCACAAGAAAAAATTAACACCTATATCCAACATCATTATTTTGAAGTATTACCCGCCGTATTAGACCAACCTATTCGACAATGCCGCCGTTGCCTAAATACGAACAGTCGGAAGTTCGTGTCATTTCATTGTGCAAAATGCGGGGAAATATGCCATTATTGTCGCTATTGTATTACGATGGGGCGCATGTGTAGCTGTGATGAATTATTACTTTGGAAAAATGAACACCCTCAAAAAACACCCCAATCCCATACTTTTCACTGGCAAGGTCAATTAACGAAAAATCAAGCACGAGCTGCACAAGAATTAACGAGAAGCATTCTACAAAAGAACAACCATTTGATCCACGCAGTTTGTGGAGCTGGAAAAACCGAAGTACTATTTCCCGCAGTGTATGAAGCTTTGCAATTAGGCAAGCGCGTGTGCATCGCGACCCCTAGGACCGATGTTGTCTTAGAATTATTCCCTCGTTTCCAACAAGTTTTCCCAAAAACCTGTATTCACGCTTATTATGGCAATGCGCCACAGCAGCAAGGTTTTGCGCAATTAGTTCTTGCGACGACCCATCAGCTATACCGCTTTGAAAATGCCTTTGACGTTATGATTGTGGATGAAGCAGATGCCTTTCCGTATACGATGGACGAAGCGCTTCAACAAGCTGTCATAAAAGTGAAAAAGAAAGAGGCACCGACCGCTTATGTGACCGCCACTCCTTCCACAACATTATTAACAAGAAAAACGAAGGAGCAATGGGGCTATTCTTTTATTGCGCGCCGTTTTCATGGCCAGCCCTTACCGATTCCTACCTTTCAAGCACTATGGAATTATGAAAAAACCTTTCAAAAAGGGCAAATTCCAATAAAACTACGAAACTGGCTCCAACAAAAACTAACGAATAATGAACCATTCCTTATCTTCTTTCCTACAATTGATTTAATGGAGAAGGCGATTCCGCTATTTCAACAAATTGATGCATCTATTGCGGCTGTTCATGCGGAAGATGCGGATCGAAAAGAGAAAGAAGTAGAGTTGCGCAATGAGCAAAGAAAGGGGTTATTGACGACGACGATATTAGAGCGGGGCATTACGATAAAAAATGTACAAGTAGCCGTTGTTGGTGCGGAAAGTTCAATTTTTACAGCAAGTGCGCTCATTCAAATTAGTGGCCGCGTTGGCCGCAATAAAGACTTTCCGAATGGGGATATTGTCTTTTTTCATCACGGCATTACTGCAGAAATGGATTTGGCGAAAAAACGAATGCTCGATTTCAATCGACAGCTGCAATAGGAGGCGCGAATGCAACAAAAAATTACGCATTGTTTAATATGTGAAAGGTCATTGCAATTTACATTTGGCTGGAAAGAGCTGTTTAAGAGAGAATTACCCAAAACGATATGCGAGAGTTGTGAAAAAAAGTTTCAACGGATCGAGACACAAGAGGAGGAAGGAACGGTTTCATTATTTCATTATAATGAGACAATGAAGGATTTTTTACACCGCTATAAATTTTTACACGATATCCTACTTGCACATGTATTTAATCAAGTGCTCCAGCAGCATTTAAAACATGAAAAATCCATCATTGTGCCAATTCCGATGCATGTCGATAGTTTGAAGAAACGAACCTTTGCACATGTAGATGAATTATTAAAAGCGGCTCATATTCCTTTTGAACATCATTTAATAAAAATAACTGGAGAACAGCAGTCTTTAAAGTCACGGCAAGAAAGACTCCAAACGCCGCAGCTTTTCGAAATCATTGAACATTCTAAAATAAGGAATAAAAATATTTTATTAATTGACGATATCTATACTACAGGGACAACAATTCAGCATGCGAAAAGAGCATTGAAGGAAGCGGGAGCAATGGAAGTTCGTGCATTCACGCTAATTCATGGCTGATAAATGAATGGTCAAACCCGTACAAAGCATAGTTTCTGATGTATAATAAAACTAAATAATAAGTTCGAAATTGATGGGAGCGATAAAAATGGCAGAATTAAGAAATTGCCCAATGTGTGACGAGTTTTTTAACTATACTGGTTTACGAGAAGTTTGCCACAAATGTGCGCTAAAGGAAGAGGATCTGTATCAGGTTGTGTACCGTTTTTTACGCAAACGTGAAAATCGAGCAGCAAATGTTGATCGCATAGAAGAAGCGACGGGTGTTGACCGTGAATTACTATATAAATGGGTGAGAAAAGGCAAGTTGCATCCAGCAGTATTCCCGAACTTAGGCTATCCTTGTGATAATTGCGGACATTTGACGACAAGTGGGAAACTTTGTGAGGCATGTCAAGGAAGTTTGAAATCAGATTTACGAACATTTGATGCAGCGAAGGATTTCAGAGACGGTATTGTAAACCAAGAGCGTGGAACATATTTGGCAGATAAAAAGAGAAGATAATTCCGAATCGAAGTCAACTATGGCTTCGATTTTTCCTATATTTAGCACCCTTTTAAAACTGGACGCAAGTATGTTTACACATGCATAATAATTAATGTAGTGGGTAAAAGGTAAGAACTTAATAAATACCAAAATTTAAATATAAAACTGCATTATGGAAAGAAAATGTATGATTTTCTTATAGAAACGTAAACAATTTAATGATGCAGTCGAAATATTAAGTAGAGAGCACAGATGAATAATCTAGGGAGGTATGAATAATGAAGATTAATCCAATTGGAATTCAAGCGATCAATTCTTATAAAAATCAAGAGCGCTCGGTAAATAATTTAAAATCTAAACAATCATTTGCCGATCAAATTGAAATTTCATCCAAAGCAAAAGAAATGCAAGGAACGTCAGCATATGCAAGTGAACGCGCAAATAAAGTGCAAAAGTTAAAAGAAGAAATTCAATCAGGCAATTATAAGGTCGATGCACGTCAAGTGGCAGAAGATATGCTGAAATACTATCGCCGCTAACAGATGAAAAATTTACAAAACGAATCGTTCAAGTAAGGGAGAGTTGCTATTTTATGTCGATTACTAATATCATCGCAACACTCGAAAAGCTTGAGAAGATGCACAAAAGCTTACTCGAATTAGCGATTGCGAAAACAGAACATATTAAGCAAGGCGATATGGAAAAGCTCGATCAAATCATAAAAAATGAGCAAGCCCATATAGCGGCTATTGATACACTTGAGCAACAGCGTCAGTCGATGGTAACGGATTACCTAAGAGCAAAAGGAATTGCTCTCACTGACATCCCAACTGTAGCTGATGTGATTGATGCAGCTAGCACAACTGAATCCGCTGAAGCGTTAATAGATGTGCGTCAACGCCTAATGAAAGTATTAGAAACGCTGAAAAATCAAAATGACTTAAATCAAAAAATGGTTTTCAACTCATTGCAGATGATTCATATTACATTAGATGCGATGCGCCCAAGCCAACAAGAGCAATTTAATTATTCTGGAGCCGAGGTGCACAGACAATCTAACATCAGCAAAAAATCTTTTACTGAATTCAAGGCATAATACCGACGGATTTCACAGTTTAACTTAATTCAGCGGGGTTCAAAGCCCAGCTGAATCAAGTTAAGCTCCGGCGGATGTCACAGATTTTTTAGGGGAGTTTTTGAGCTCGCTCGAAAAAAATCTGGACGCAATTATGCCTGGACGTAATTGATGAAATGAACAAAATACAATAGATTACAATTAAGGGAGGCAAATTATATGCGCTCAACATTTATGGGGCTTGAATCAAGTAAGCGTGGATTATATACACAACAAAGTGCGCTTTATACAACAGGACATAATATTTCAAATGCTAACACTCTAGGGTATACTCGCCAACGTGTGAACATGGAAACAACACCAGGTTATCCTGGAAGCGGCTTAAACACAATGAAAACAGCAGGTCATATCGGAACGGGTGTTCAAGCACACTCGGTTCAACGTATTCGAGATGAGTTTATTGATCGTCAATTTCGCCAAGAAACAAACAAATTAGGTTACTGGCAATCAACAACAAAATCAATTTCTCAAATGGAAGACATTATGTCAGAGCCATCAGAGTTTGGTCTTAACCAAGCATTTACCGAATTTTGGAAATCTATGGAGGATATTAACGATAATCCAAAGGACGCAGCAGCTCGTCAAGTAATGCTTTCTAAAGGTCAAGGTTTAGCAGAATCATTCAGTTATATTGATAAGCAATTAAAGTTAATCCAAGGAAATATTGGAAATGAAATTAACGTCAATACAAAAACAGTCAACTCATTATTAAAGCAAATTGCTGATTTGAACCAACAAATTCAAACAGTTGAGCCTAATGGATACATGCCAAATGACCTTTACGATGAACGTGATGTGTTATTAGATAAATTAAACGACTTAATCCCAGTTTCCGTTTCATTTGAAAAATCAGGCGGGAATGCCCTTGCAATTGCTGAAGGAAGTATGACAATTAAGTTTAAGCCTGCAAATGGAAATGAAATTACACTTGTACAAAGTGGAGAATATGCACACTTAAATCCAATGGACTCAGCAGGGAAAGTAATTGACGGTGATGTTGATAATCTAACAACAGATGGCTATAACGAATTCCGAGGTTTTGCAATTGCAGACATAGGCCGTCCACCAACAGAATCAACAACAGTAAATGTTACATACGACAATTTAGAAAAGAGTAAAGGAAAGTTAGCCGCACTAGTCGATGCATTTGGTCATAGCAATGGCAAAGGTTTATACCCAGAAATGATTGCAAAATTAGACGGGTTAGCAAAGACATTTATAGAAGAGTTTAATAAAGTGCACAGTCAGGGCTTTGGCTTAGATGGTTCACAAGGTGACTTCTTCTCAGGTACAACTGCAAAAGACATTAAAGTTGTTATTACAGATCCTAAGCAAATTGCTGCGTCAGATACAAATGGTGAAGAAGGAAATAATAAAAACATGTTGGAGCTTTCGAAGCTTCAGTCAGCAGTGCAAAATGGTTTACAGGGCGGAACATTCCAAACATATTACAAATCATTAGTTGGGGATTTGGGAGTTAAAGGGGAGCAAGCGGCAAAGTTAGAGTTTAACTCAGGGACGCTAGCTTTACAAATTGAAAATAACCGTGCTTCACATAACTCAGTTTCACTTGATGAGGAAATGACGAATATGATTACATTCCAACAAGCGTATAATGCCAACGCTCGTATGATTACAGTAGTCGATGAAACACTCGATAAAATTATTAACGGAATGGGCCGAGTAGGTCTATAACCACAATTTAAAATGAATAACTTATAAGTTTTACTTTGAAAGGGGAATGACAATGCGCGTTACACAATCAATGTTATCAAGTAATATGCTCCGTAATTTAGAGAAAAGTTACGGAAAAATGTCGAAATATCAAGAACAATTACAATCAGGGAAAAAAGTTAATCGTCCATCTGATGATCCAGTAACCGCGGTAAAAGGTATGGGCTACCGCGTAGATTTAGATAAAAACGCACAATTCCAACGAAATATTGGTGAGGCGAATAGTTGGTTAGATTCAACAGATGAGGCGCTTGGTCAAGTAGGAGAAGCGCTGAAACGAGTGAAAGAATTAATCATTCAAGCTGCGAATGATACGAATACACCAGAAGATCGTCAAAAAATTAATGCAGAAATTACTCAAATTAAAGAACAGTTGAAAGATATAGGTAATTCAAAAGTTGGTGAGAATTACATCTTCTCGGGAACACATACAAACCAACCGTTATATAAAGATGGTTTACCAAATAATGATGCAACATTAACGGCAAAAGGTTTAGGCGAAAAGATTGAAATTAATGTATTCGATGGTATCGATATGCAGATTAATACAAGTGGAAAAGATTTATTTGAAGATATAGATGGTTTTATGACTGAATTGGATGATTTATTGCAAAATGGAGCAACAAGTGAAGAAATTAGTAGTGCACTAGGATTAACGACTGATAAGGGCATTCCAGGTTTAGATGCAATTTATGAAGATACATTAACTTTACGTGCTGACGTGGGTGCGCGTCAAAATCGTGTTGAGATGATGGAAAATCGTTTAGCACTTCAAGAAGTCAATGTAACAAAGCAAAAATCGCTAAATGAAGATACAGACTTTCCGAAAACGATTACGGAAATGATTACACAAGAATCCCTTCACCAAGCGTCATTATCCGTAGGGGCGAAAGTGATTCAAACAACATTAGTAGATTTCATAAGATAATAACAAAGCGTTTGGACCTATTCCAAACGCTTTTCTTGAAGATTAATAACTAATTAAAGGGAGGGGAAAGGATGCGAATCCCACAAATTCAAATTACAACAACTGATATTAATATGAATTGGAATACATCAAAATCACAGCAAGTTATTAAACAACCACAAGCAAAATTATCGATTTCACAACCAGCAGCAACGCTTGAGATTAATACAACAAATGCTAAACTTGATATTAATATGGATCAGATGTGGCGAGATTTGGGTATCACGCCTACTGGAGAAGTAATTGCTGAGTATGCCCAAAAAGGAAAACAAGGGGCGATAAAAGGAATTGCGCGAAGAGTCAGGGAAGGAAATCAGTTAATGAAAGGTGCTGGACGTGGACAAGAAGGAGCAACTATTCCGCAAATTGCTAAGCAAAATCACGGTCCACAACGCCCAGGTCCTTATAATATTAAATTTATTCCTTCAATCGGCTCAGTAAAAGTTAATATTACACCAGGGACAACAGATGTAAATATTCAGCGCAATGCACCTAAAATTGACGTTCAAGTGAACAAACCAATCCATCAATACACACCTGGTAAAGTAACTGGTACAATGGTACAAAGACCCGATGTACAAATTGATGTGATCGGATAAAAGGAGCCTTTAAAATGAATATTGAAACAAAATTTTTAGGTGAAGTAGAAATTCAGGAATCAGAAATTTTAACATTTGAACATGGCTTACCAGGGTTTCCCAATTATACAAAATATATTTTGCTAGGACTCGATGCAGATTTACCTCTAGCGCTTTTACAATCAATTGATGCCGCAGAAATGGGCTTTGTTGTAGCTTACCCATATGCGTTTAATAAGGAATATGCTTTTGATATTAGTGAAGAAGACAAGGAGCAGTTGCGAATTCATAATGCGGATGATGTCATTACTTATGCGATTGTAACATTAAAAGAAACATTCCCTGAATCAACAATGAATTTATTAGCGCCAGTAATCGTAAATAAGAAAAAGAAACTAGGAAAGCAAATCGTCTTACATGACGGTGAAAAATATCCGTTACGCTGCCAACTCGGTACATTTAAAGGAAGTGCGATGTAATGTTAGTACTATCCCGCAAAAAAGGCGAAACCATTATGATTGGCGACGAAATCGAAGTTAAAGTTCTTTCGATTGATGGCGATCAAGTTAAATTAGGTATCGTCGCACCAAAATCGATAAAAGTTCATCGTTCAGAAATTTTCGAGGCGATTCAAGCACAGAATAAAGAAGCACTTAGCGGAGCCATTCCAGACTTTCTGAAGCAATTAAAGAAGAAATAAATATATGCTCTCTACTATTAACATGGTAGGGAGTTTTTTGATGGTAGAAATTCGAGAGAGAGGGGGGTCTTCTACATAAAATTTAAAAAACCTTTTTACGGGGAAAGGGCTTTATTTAGCGCGTTTTTTCATTATAAAAAAAATTTTATAAAAAAATTTTAAAAAACTATTAAACATTTCCGAACCTCTAACGATATATATAGTGTAAGGCAGGGGAATTACCCCGAGCCACACTCTCAACAAGGATGTCGGGAGAAAAAACATTCAAGGAGGAATTCCAAATGAGAATTCAACATAACATTTCAGCTTTAAACACACACCGTAACCTTTCTTTCAACAACACTCAAGCTTCTAAAAACCTTGAGAAATTATCTTCAGGTTACAAAATCAACCGTGCTGGCGATGACGCTGCTGGTTTAGCAATTTCTGAAAAAATGCGTGGACAAATCCGTGGTCTTGATATGGCTACGAAAAACGCTCAAGATTCAATCTCTTTAATCCAAACTGCTGAGGGTGCTCTTAACGAAACACACTCAATTTTACAACGTATGCGTGAATTAGCAGTACAATCTGCGAACGATACAAACGTAACTTCTGACCGTGCAGATTTACAAAAAGAAATTAACGCACTTTCTGAAGAAATTACTCGTATTGCAACTGATACAGAGTTCAACACGCAAAAATTATTAAACGGTTCATTTACAGGTAAAGTATTCCACATCGGTGCTAATCAGGACCAAAAAATTACTTTATCTGTTACTACAATGACTGCAGCAAAATTAGGCGTATCAAAAGTTAGTATTTCATCTCAAGATGGTGCAAACACTGCTATCACAACAATTAACGATGCTATCACAAATGTTTCAAAAACACGTTCAGATTTAGGTGCTGTTCAAAACCGTTTAGAGCACACAATCAACAACCTAGGTGCAACATCTGAAAACTTAACAGCTGCTGAATCACGTATCCGTGATACAGATATGGCGAAAGAGATGATGGGCTTCACGAAGAACAACATCTTAATGCAAGCTGCACAATCTATGCTAGCGCAAGCTAACCAACAACCACAAGGCGTATTACAATTATTAGGTTAATTCCTAATTTAGTTAAGACGTACTCGTAATAAATAGGAATCCATTCGATTAATTGAATGGATTCCTTTATTTTTTTACTTTTTTGTCGATATAAAAGTGGAGGTGAATGCATTTGTCTAAATATCATATTGAATATTTACCAACTAAAAATAATTTAAAAACAATAGCTGTTAATGGATTTTTATTACATAGTAAATACGATCCTATACAAGAGTCAAAAAGGATTGTGGAGAAAGAATATGAACCAAATTTTGTACATGTAGTTTTTGGCTATGGTTTAGGTTATATTATTGATGAATTGAAAAAAAAAATAAACAAAAAAGAAAATTTAATTGTTATCGACCCCCTTTACAAGGAATTTATAGATGTTGCAATAAATGAGGAAGATAACTTTACTTTTGTAGAGGAAATAAAAAGTGAAGCTATTGAAAGTGCTATAATCGCTTCACTAAAAAACTTTAGTGTTAAATTAAAAATTATATGTTCTCCAAACTATGACAAAGTTTTGCAAGAAGGATATTTACAAGTTTTGGAGACTATTAAAAAAATTCAAAAGCTTAATCAAGTTGCAGAAAATACAACGAGAAAATTTGCTTTTGATTGGCAAGAAAATTACATTCAAAACCTATTGCAAACATATAAGAATCATTCATTAGTGGAGTTGAAACAACGATATAATTATCCAGTTGTTATTGTTTCAGGAGGACCATCTTTAAAAAAGCAAATCCCGCTACTAAAAAATATTAAAGATAATATTATAATGATAGCCTCAGGATCTACTATTAACTCCTTATTACATTATGATATAGAGCCTGATTATATAGTATCAATAGACGGTGGTAATGCGAACTACAATCATTTTAAAGAAATTGGTGATATTAAATCCAATCTAATTTTTGGATTTAGTAGCCATTATAAAATACAAGAGGAGTTTCCGAACACTAAATATGCTTTATTAGATGCAGGTGATAGTGATTTTAAAAAATATATAATGGGTAAATTTGATATAGATGTCCCACTTATTGCGGGAGGTGGTTCGGTAGCAAATTTTGCATTTACTGTAGCTTGCTATATGACAAAAGGACCGATTGCTCTTATTGGACAAGATTTAGCTTACACGGATAATAAAACCCATGCAGAAGGTAATAAGCATTTATTTATTATCGATGAGACATATAAAAAAAGGCGAGGAATGTTTGAAGTAAAAGGATATTACAATGATGATGTTCTTACTGACTATGCTTTTTTAACTATGAAAAATGATTTTGAAAGACTCAATAAGCAAATTGAGCATCCCTCACCTATATTTAATTGTACAGAAGGTGGGGCAAAGATTGAAGGTATGGATCAACTTCCATTCGCAGAGTTTTGTAATTTATTTATTCGCAAAGAAAATATAAAACAAAGTATTGATTCTCAGCCTAAACCTATTGATTTTAATGTATTTGTTAGTAAAATGCAGGATGAACTCGTAATTTATAATAAAATTATTACTGAGCTTCAAGTTGCCCTAGCTAAATTACAAAGAAATAAATCAAATTCTGTATTTGACAAAGATATTTTGAAGGAATTGGATAGGGTAGATAAATCAATCAAGAAAAATAAATCAAAAACGGCAATGAATCATATATTTGATCCAATTACAATGGACGTTCTTGGTAACTATGAACCGATGCCTAATGAAAGTAGTTTAGAAACTTTTACAAGAGTATTCAATCAAAATAATGAACTTTATTCAAGATTATTAGAAGCCTTTGAATTTTCAAAGGATTATGTTTTAAATGTAATTAAGAATACAAATAAATTAATGTGAGGTTTTAATAATGGAAGATATTTTAAATGAAACAATCTTAAGTTTTAATGATTATATTGAAAGAGTACCGAATGGTTGCATGACGATTGTAAATATTCTTCGCGATGATCGTATTGCCGAAGCACTTACTTACATCCGTGACTTTTCAGAAGGGGCTAGCTGGCTCATGGAAGCAAGCGAATTATTAAAGAAAAATAATGTGTCTATTCAACTTGATATGACAAAAATTATAGAATATTTAATGGAAATAAATGAAGGGCTGTCAATTGAGGATTACAATTTAGTTGCGGATATTTTTGAATATGAAATTGCTCCATTTTTTTTAGAGATAGATACAGGGGCTTTTAAAAATTAATGCTATTTGAAAAAATCATGGCCCGCGATGGGAATGCTACATTAACAGTAAATAATATTCTATTGTATAGTAAATATCGGCCATTAGTAGAAGTGGATAAATTTATTGCTAACGAATATGATAACAATGCTACAGGATATTTATTAATCGGGTTAGGTTTGGGGTACCACCTGCATTCCTTAATAGAACTAGTGGGAGAAAGCAAGCCAATTTTCGTATATGCCTTGGATTATAAAGAAATAGAATTATATCGAACGAGTGAGTTTTATGAGGAATTACCAAATAATATAGTTATTACAACGGATATAAAAAAAGTTGCTATTCATAGGGAATACCAACCCATTATACCGCATGTTTGGCTACAAGTAATGGATAAAACACATCCCCTTTATTATTTATTAATGGATATAAAAGCGAAGCAGATGTCATATAAACGCTTCTCGCCAATGATGGAAATAAATTTTTATGAAAACATTCAACAAAGTTATCTTAAAATACAAAATTTAAAGGATCATTTAAAACAGAATAAAATAGCCTGTCTAATTTCTAGTGGTCCATCTTTAAATGATACGAAAAAGTGGTTAGAGGCATGTAAAGACAGGGCATACCTATTATGTGTAGGTTCAGCATTGAAAGTAGTTTTGGAGGAAGGTATTGTTCCAGATGGGGTAATTATATCCGATTGTCAACCAACTATTTTTAAACAATTAGAGAGCTCGGGATATACAGGAGACCTCTTCTTTTTAAGTACGGCAGATTTTAATACAGTAAGAGCACATGGTGGAAATAAGTATCTGTTATTACAAGAGGGATATGATCTAGCAGAACAATATGCGAAAGAATCAAGCCATCCCTTGTTAGAAACAGGCGGATCAGTAGCTACAACAGGTTTTAGTTTGTTGGAATACTTAGGATTTAAATCAATCGTCCTTTTTGGTCAGGATTTAGGGTTTGCAAATAAGTATACCCATGCAAATAATTCTACGTCAGGTAGAGAGGTAATCGTAGACGGGGATTTTATTGAAATTGAGTCTAACAGTGGTAAATTTATAAATACCTTGCCAAATTTAAATAGTTATTTAATGTGGTTTAATCGAAAATGTAGATTAAGTGAAAGCGACATATATAACACAGCAGAAGAAGGCGCAAAAATAAATGATGTTCCATTGCTAAATGAACAACAAGTTTATGAACTTATGAAAAACTCATAAATATATGAGTTTTTCTTTATTTTTATTAATATTATCCGATAGAAACGATAGAGACTTACATATATATAAAATATAATACGTAGTAATATAGATTGGGGTAAGAAGAGAGATGAATATTTTAGAAGGTAAAACAGTACTTGTTACTGGTGGTACAGGCTCTTTCGGTAAAAAGTTTATCCGAAAAGCATTAACACTTGGTGTAAAGAAAGTCATCGTTTTTAGCCGTGATGAGCTAAAACAATATGAAATGAAGCAAGAGTTCCAAGATGAACGCATCCGTTTCTTTATTGGAGATGTGCGAGATAAGGATCGTTTATATCGTGCATTTGATGGTGTAGATATTATCATTCATGCAGCTGCAATGAAGCATGTTGATGCGTGTGAGTATAATCCATTCGAAGCAATAAAAACAAATATACATGGTGCACAAAATATTGTAGAAGCTGCAATTGATCGTGGTGTTGAAAAGGTAATTGCGTTATCAACAGATAAAGCATGTTCGCCAGTAAACCTATACGGTGCGACAAAGCTAGCATCAGATAAATTATTTGTAGCAGCCAATGCTTATGTTGGAGAAAAGAAAACTCGATTTTCAGTAGTACGCTATGGTAATGTAGTCGGCAGCCGAGGTAGTGTTGTACCATTTTTCAAAAAAATTCGTGAAACAGGAGTTGTACCAATTACTGACGGGCGCATGACACGCTTTTGGATTACGTTGGAGCAAGGTGTCCAGTTTGTATTAGACAATTTAGAACGTATGCAAGGCGGCGAAATTTTTGTGCCGAAAATTCCGAGTATGAATATTATGGACTTGGCCAAAGCTATTGCACCAGAATGTGACACGAAAATTGTAGGAATTCGCCCAGGGGAGAAATTACATGAAGCGATGATTATGGAAGATGATGCGCGACATACGTTAGAGTATCCTACATATTATGCAATATTACCTGAGCTATCTTGGTGGAAAAAGGGAAATGGTGGCCAAGGTAAGCCTTTACCAGAGAGTTTTTCTTATACAAGTGATAATAACAAAGAGTGGTTAACAATTGAGCAACTTCAACAATTAATAATTAAAATTTAAGCTTAATTGAAAATACATGTTTGCTAACTTTTAATTGACTGTGGTTAGGGGAATTTATTCATGATAAAAAAAGTACTTGCACTTGGGCTAACGAGAGAACAGTTTGAAGGAATAAAGTATGCTAAAAGTAAAGAATTATATATCATTGGAATAGACAGAAACTTACCAGAAGATATAAAAGCATATATAGATGAATACTATAGAATAGATTTAAAAGAAGAACAAAAAATAGTCGAATTAGTTAAGAATATGGGAATAGCATTTATTATTCCATCTACTATTGGGCATTTATTAACCACGGTTGGGGCAGTAAATGATGCATTAAATTTGCCTGGAATAAACAAAGAGTGGGCAAATAATTTAACAAATAAAGAAATTTATAATAATTTATTAGTTAAAAAAAAGTTATTTACTCCGACTAAGAAAATAGTATTCAAACCAAATTTAGATAATGTTATTGAACTAGTTCATAAAGTTGGATTACCTTGTATTTTAAAACCTGCCAAAGGTTCTGGGAGTCGGGGAGTAATTACTATTTCAAAGGAAAATGAAATTGAAACAGCGGTAAATTATTCTTTAGATGCGTTATTTGTAAATGAGAAATTAATAATAGAAGAGTTTGTTAGTGGAGAAGAATTTGGTGTGGATTTTCAAATAATATCAGGAGAAATTAAAGTATTAGCAATGAGATGGAAAATTTTGACTGAATTGCCTTATAGACAGGAAATAGGTTATATCTCTGATAATAATACCGAATTGATTTTAGAGGTACAAAAAAAATTAAAGGTTCTTTTTGAGGAAGCACCCCTAAAAATTATAAGTTTAGGGCATGTAGACATGATTTTAAATGAAAAGAATATATTTTTTATTGAGATGTCTTTAAGACCAGCCGGTTTAGGAATTACATATAATTACTTACCAAGTATTATTGGATACAATCCTATTGAAAGATTAATAGATTATTTAAAAGGAGACAATTTAAATAAGTATTCAGTAAAAAATTCAAATTTTGTAGGTTTATTTTTTTGGGATTTACCAATGGGGAAAGTGAGTAATATTAAAAGAGAAAGTTTAATTAATGTGGAAATTTACAAATTGAATTTAGAAATAGGTTCTGAAATAAATAAAGTAAGGACTGGTAATGATATTTTTGAAAGGGGATTTTTTATTCTTGAGGCTCAGTCAAAAACAGCATTAGTAAAAAAAAGAGAAGAAGTATTGAGTAGTATAACAGTTAAATAATAATCAAATTGTGAAAGAGGTTATTTTCTTGAGAAATATTGACGAACTGAATGTGTCAGCATGGACTAAAGAAATAAAAAAAAATGTAATGCTTTATCCAAACGAGAGAGTTGTTGCATTTTTAGGGAGAAATTATAAACCTATAGATAATAATAGCAAAAGGAAAGCATTGGACATTGGTTTTGGATCGGGTAGACATTTAAAATTATTATTAGACTATAACTTTAATACATATGGAACTGATTATAGTGAACAATGTGTACAAGTTGCTAAGGAAGTATTAGGGAATAATTCTTTATTACATGGTTTATATAATAAATCATTTGAAGAACTAGAATTTAATAAAGAAACCTTTGATGTCATACTATTTTGGGGAGTTGCATTTTTAAGGCCACTTTCAAAAATGAAAAGTGATATGGAATCTATTTATAAGCTACTTAAAAAGGGCGGTAAAGCCATCATTAACTTTAGAACTACAGAAGATGATATGTATCAAAATGGACAAAAAGTCGAAGAAAATACGTTTATTTTAGATGAAACTTTTATTGATTATGAGAACATGGTATATACATTCCTATCACTTGATGATGCTAAGTCTTTAGTTACAGATTCTGGGTTTAAAATTATTAATATTGAACGAGATGATTATTGGAAGAATAATTTACAACAAAAAAATAGTTGGTGGGTATTTACGTTAGAGAAGTAAAAAATGGGGTGTTGTAATTGGGAAAAGAATCTATAGTTATAGTTGGCGGTGGAATAGTAGGTATTTTTTCAGCGTTATATTTAAAAAAAAAATATTCGAAAGTAGTTTTAGTTGACAAAGGCATTTTGGGTGGACTATTGAATTCTTACAATGAGAATGGGACAATGTTTGATTTTGGTACACATATTCCTATGGATGTGATGAATCTTGAAATAGATAAAATATTGTTCGATAGTATCTCTGAGGAAAATTGGGAAATTTTTAATGATTTAAAGGTAGCCAATTATTTTTTAGGAAAGCTAGATACTAATACAGTATATCCTGATTTAAGGAAATTTGATGAGCAAGTTTTTTATAATTCTTTTCATCAGTTACTAGTAGCTAATGGATTTGATATGAATAACGATGTAAATTTAAAAGATTATTATAGTTCTAAATTTGGAGAACTAATTTCAGAAAATGTATACAGGAAAATAATTTATAAATTCACAGGAAAGAACTTAGAAGAGTTACACTATAAAAACAGTAGATTATTTGATATTAATCGAATAGTTGTGGGTGAAAATACTCTAACAAAAAAATTAAAGCAAATCCCTGAATATGACGATGTAATTGCAGAAGTAAAATATGATACAACAAATTCAATTAGAAAAATGTATTACCCTAAAAACAACAAGGGTATAGGACTGTGGATAGATAATCTAAGAAATAAATTACTTCAAAGTGAAGTAATAATTAAAGAATATAACAGTTTAGCAGCTATAGAAAATATTGATTCACAAGTAAAGAAAATAGTATTAGAAGATGGAGAGGTAATTCATACTAACCATTTAGTTTGGTCTTTACCGACCTCTTTATTAATGAAAGCTTTAAGAGTAAATAACAACAAAGAAAAAAGAATAGAATTTAGAAAAACACTCTTAATTAACTATCAATTTGATCGTGATTTTTTAGTTGAAAGTCATTATATAAATTGCTTAGATAATAAATTTAAAAGCTTTAGAATTACTTTATACCCTAATTTAACTCAAACCTTAAAGGAAAAGGAGATTTTTAACTGTACTATTGAATTGTTTCTTGATAATTCCGAAGAAATGTCAGATATATATTATGAAGTGGTTGCGGAGGAATTGCTAAAAATGGGGGTTATTTCAGTTAACCATAGGGTAATAAATAGATCATTTTCAGTAATTGGTAACGGATTTCCGATTTTAAATCGGAAGTTTATGGATGAAGAAACTGAACGAAGAGAATTTATCGAAAATAATTATAAAAATATTGTATTAGTCGGAAAAGCAAATATTGAAAATTTCTTTATGCGAGATTCATTGTTAGATACATATCATCAAATTAATAAATTATAAGAACTTCAGGGAGAAAAACATGAAAATTGGTAATTATAAAATTAATTCTCAACATCCGACTTTTATTGTCGCTGAAATTGGAGCTAATCATAATAATGATTTAGGTTTAATAAAAAAAACTATTGATGCTGCTGCAGAATGTGGTGTGAATGCGGTTAAATTTCAAACTTATACGTCCAAAGAATTGCTTTCAGATTACGAAAGATTAATTACTTATGGAGATAAAAATCAGATAACAGAACCAATTGGAGAAATGTTTGATAAACTTTCACTAAAAAGAGAGTGGCATGAGGAAATTTTTGAATATGCAAATAGTAGAGGTTTAGTTGCATTTTCAACACCGTTTAGTATAGACGGGGCATCTTTTTTAAACGATTTAGAAGTACCTTGTTTTAAAATCGCCGCTTCAGATGTGAACTTTTTGAAAATGTTGGAGTATGTTGGTTCTTTGAATAAACCTGTAATGCTATCTTTAGGTAAATGTACTATTGCGGAAGCAGATGAAGCAATAACAACTTTGGAAAAAGCAGGATGCTCTGAGCTTGTAATTATGCACTGTGTTGCCCAATATCCATCGCCAATGGAAGATATGAATTTACGTATAATTGAAACTTTAAAACTACAGTATCCGGATAAAGTCATTGGTTTTTCAGATCATACTACTGGAGTCACTGCAGCTATTGGAGCAGTTGTTCTTGGAGCAAGAGTAATTGAAAAGCATTTTACTTTAGATAAAAAATTAGAAGGACCAGATCATTGGTTTAGTATGGATCCTTCAGAGATGAAGGCATTGGTTTCTGCAATTCGTGATATTGAATTAGCTTTAGGTAGTTCTCGTAAGATGGTAGCAAAATCTGAGGTTAAAGAACGTGAAACTTCAATTCGATCAATCGTATTAAAGAATAATCTAAAATGTGGAGATAAAATTGCAGAAAGTGATTTGAAATTTACTAGACCAGGTTGGGGGATAGCTCCTAGCGATTTAGAAAAAATAGTTGGTTTAGCAGTCAACCAAGATTTAGAGAGACATACAGTACTTGAATGGAAATACTTTAAATGATTATATTTTTCACGATACTGACTAAAAAATCAGGTATGGGAAATTATTTTAGAACTTTAGAGTTGTATAATCAAACTAAATCGAAAGAATACTGTGAGTTTTATCTTTATACAGAAGAAGAATTTTCGGGATTTATAGATGAATCAGTAAAAGTCTGGGATAAATCGATATATTTAAATACGGTAATTAATAGTGAACAAAAAAATATATTAGTGTGTGATTTACCTTATATTGATTATGAATTTAATGATTTTCTTACTAATAATTTTGATTTATTAATAACTATCAATGATGCAACTATAGAGGAAATCCAGCCAAATTATTATTTTAATACAGATATGCTTATTAAACCACCAAAAAATGTAATTAGTTATTTAGGATTACAATATCAAATAATTAGAAGTGATTTAATAAAAAATGAAATACAGATGAATAAAATTCAAACAATAGGTGTGATGTTTGGGGGATCTGATCCAGATAATTTAACATTAAAGTTTATTGTTGAATTGTCTCAAAGTAGAAAACTTAAAGATTTTAATTTTAAAATCATCGTTCCTTTAAATAAAAAAGTTGAATTTGATAATATAGTTAGAAAATTAAAGGTGACAAACATTCAAATTATTTCATCCCCTGATATGGTGGGATTTTATTTAGAGATTAATGGAGTTATTAACATGGGAGGAATGTCTACTTACGAAGCGATGTATGTAGGTATTCCTGTTTTTTCTGTTGAATGGTCATATATGGATAAGTATGTAAAAAACTTAAGTGTAAAAAACTTAATAATCAATTTAGGTAAAATTGAAGATTCAATTAAAAGCTTAGAAAACAGTTTAAATACACTTCCTATAGAGAAAATACGGTTAATGGTATCAAATGCATCTAGAGTTATTGATGGATTAGGTAGCTCTAGAATAGTTAATAAAATTATTGAAATAAGTAGGGGACTTTAATGAAAATCGGGGTTATTATCCAAGCGAGGATGAAATCGACTAGATTACCGGGGAAAGTGTTAATGAATCTAAATGAAAAAAAAGTACTTGAATGGGTAGTTGAAAGATGTAATAAAATTAATAATATCGATGGAATTGTTATTGCTACTTCAGATCAACCTGAGGATGATTTAATTATGGAGTGGTGTAAAAATAATAATATAAATTATTTTAGAGGTAGCGAAACAAACGTTTTACAAAGATTTATTGATTGTGCAGAACAATATAATTTTGATTATATAGTAAGGGTAACTTCAGATTGTCCATTTTTAGACTATGAAATAGCAAATGAAGTTGTAAATTTAGCATTGATGGACCCTAACTTTGATATATGGGCAATAAAAGAAAACTGGACTAGAGGTCTAGCTATTGAAATAGTCAAATTAAACGCATTGAAGAAGATAGTAACATTTACTGATGAAGAATTATATAAGGAACATGTAACATTATATTTATATGGACAAAAAGATAAATTTATAAAAAAAGATTATTATGTACCTATAGAAAGAAGATTTCCCCAATTTCGTTTAACAATAGACACATTGGAGGATTATAAAGTATGTAAATCTGTTGCTCAAAAATTTGATGATGTCTCTGTTAGTTGCAAAGAAATTTTTAAATATTTAGTTGATAATCCTAAGATATCAAAAATTAATAGTAATATAAATCAAGAGATTGTCTCGGGAAATATCTAAGTTATATATTGAATAAAAATTTACAACTGATTTAAACCAGATAAAAAATTTAACAGTTCCTTTACAGAATAGTACCTATGGCTCGAGAAGAAATTTCGATTAGCGATGCATTAGATTAAAGTTAAGTAATTATTAGAACACTTTAAAGCTATCTTTTTAATTTCCGAATGCGTGATCTAACTCCACCGTCTCTAGACGATATAAACTTTTAGCCTTCCCTTTTCTGGTCTTTACTTAAAGAGTGAGGTGGTTGTATGGACGGTTATAGAAAATACAGTCACGCGGTGCATGACATAAAGTACGATGTAATATGGGTCACGAAATATAGATACAAAATATTGAGTTGTCCAATTGCCATAATAGTAAGGGAATTAATAAGATAGGGTTGTGAAGCAAGGAGAATTATTATTTTGCGAGGAATTGTCGGTAAAGACCATATTTATTTATTACTATCATGCCCACCAAGTTTAGCACCGAGTAAATTCTTACAATACTAAAAAGGCAGGTCGTCAGGTTTGTTCCAAGATGAATTCCTAGAAAAAAACGATATTGGGATCAATAACTATGGGCTAGAGGGTACTTTTGTGTAACTATTGGTAAAGTAACGGAGGAAATAATAAGGAATTATATTGTGAATCAATTTGATGAGGGGAGTGAAATCTTTAAAATTGAAGAATGAGTTTAATCCATATTCAGTGTGTTTAAGCATAAGTGCTTTGAGAAGGACTTCAATCTTTAATACCGACTTAAGTCAGAGACATTTATGTAAACAACCACCTGATCTGGTAGGTGGTTGTTTACATTTTTACTTCTAAAAGAATGAAGAAATTACTGCCATCAATCAGTGAAATAGATCAACTATTGGTGAATATGTTCATGTGTTAGAAAAAATTAAATTACATTAGTCTACTATTAGTATATATATTTTGAAATGAGGAATCAAAATGATTGAATTTATTTCATACGGTCGCCAAAGTTTAGACGAAGGAGATATCCAAGCGGTTATTGACACATTAAGTTCGCCTAATTTAACACAGGGACCGAAAATTGCAGAGTTTGAACAAGTGATTGCAGAATATGTAGGAGTAAAATATGCAGTTGCCTTTTGTAATGGGACAGCAGCTTTGCACAGTGCTTGTTATGCGGCGGGGATTGGTGAAGGGGATGAAGTAATTACGTCACCAATTACTTTTGCAGCCAGTGCTAACTGTATCCGCTATGTTGGTGGGGCAGTTGTATTCGCGGATATTGATGAGGAAACATACAATATTGACCCAATGCAAATTCGTGCCAACCTTACCGAAAAAACAAAAGCAATTATTCCAGTGGATTTTACAGGTCAGCCAGTTGATATGGATGAAATTATGAAAATTGCCCGTGAACATAATTTAGTCGTGATTGAAGACGGTGCTCATTCGTTAGGTGCAACATACAAGGGGCGTAAAGTTGGTACATCCGCTCATATGACCATGTTTAGTTTTCATCCAGTAAAGCCTGTAACGACAGGTGAGGGTGGCATTATTGTAACAAATGATGAGCATTATTATAAGAAACTATTAAAATTCCGTAGCCATGGTATCGAACAAGTCCCTTATGCACAAGAAAAAGGTGGCTGGTATTATGAAATGACGGAACTTGGCTACAACTATCGTATGACGGATTTACAAGCTGCTCTTGGTGTTTCACAAATGAAAAAACTTGATACGTTTATTGAACGACGTCAAGAAATTGCAAAATTGTATACAGAAGCATTGCGAGATGTAGCTGGAATTATTTTACCGAAACAACTTGAGCAAACAGAATCAGGCTGGCATTTGTATATGATTCAATTAGAAAATGCCGACCGTAAGCTGGTATTTGATGCGATGCGCGCGGCAAATATTGGTGTGCATGTGCATTATATTCCAGTTTATTGGCATCCCTATTACCGTGAGTTAGGTTATGAGAATGGACTTTGCCCAGTGGCAGAAGCATGGTATGAAAAAGCACTGACATTGCCGATACATCCCCGATTAACTGATGAGCAAGTAAGTTATATTATAGAGACGTTGGTAATATATTTAGAAGCCCATCAAAAAATAGTTTGAGATTTAGCTGAATATTAATTTTGAGGAAAAATCCTGGCGAGAATAGTTATTGAAATTAGATCCTCATACTTATTTCATCTGTATGAAGGACATAGTTTATGGCGATTAAAGCCTGATTTTGATTTAGTGAATTTAAATAGAATGTTGAAGGGGAACTAAATATGAACCAAGAATTAATAAAGGAAATATTAGAAACTACTAATGATGTACCACAGAATCTACTTGTAATAAAACAAATGGGGGGCCTTACAAATCAAAACTTTTATGTGAGGACAGAAGATAATGAATATGTAGTACGCATTGCTGGTGAAAATACATCAGACTATGTAGATCGTGTCGCTGAAAAATATAATTCAGCAATAATGACAAAAAAGCAAATATATCTTAAAGACCTTTTTTTTGATGAGGCAACAGGGAATAAATTAACAGAATTCATTCCAAATAATAATACATTTGTGGAAGTCTCGGGAGAACAAAGAACAAATGCGCTAAGTAATATCGCGATGATTTTCTCAGCACTACATAGCACAACTGAAAAATTCCATACTGAATTCGATTATTTTGTAGAGGTAGATAAATATCTCGCTTATTGTAATGATACCAAGTGTTCTTACTTCAAAAACTTCGATGAGGTAAAAGATTATATTATCTTAACTAAGGAGCAATATTATAGTTTTCAAAAGAATTCAACTCCTTGTCATATAGATCCGCTGGGTGAGAATTTTTTAATCACAGATAATAAAGTTTATCTGATTGATTGGGAATATAGTGCAATGCACGATAAATATTGGGATTTAGCTGCATTTTCTTTAGAAAATATGCTAACAGATGAAGAAGAGTTCTTACTATTAAACCAATATTTACATCATGAAGTGGATACTACAATTCAATATAGAATAAACTTTTATAAAATATATCAAGATTTTTTATGGCACCTATGGGGACTATATAAAACCGCATTAGGTGAGGATTTTCATAATTATGCAACGGAAAGATTTAATAGATGTGTAGGAAATATCGAGAAAATGAAGGCGTTCAAATGACAAATGCGATTATATTAGCTGCAGGTCTAGGTTCTCGAATGAGGCCTATTACAGATTATTGTCATAAAGCTTTAATAATTGTTAATGGAAAGCCCCTGATAGAACATCAAATCGAGGTATATATTAGTCATCAGGTAACAAACATTTTCATAGTTGCGGGGTATAGATGGGAAGACTTTTTGTACTTAGAAGAAAAATTTCAAAATGTAAAGATAATCTTGAATAAAAATTACAAAAAATATAATAATTTTTATTCTATATTTTTATTGAAAGATGCTTTGTCAGATTGTTATATTTCTGAAGGAGACATTTACTTTAAAAAAAATGTTAAGCTAGTAAAATTTGATGGAAAATCGCGGTATTTTGTGAAAAGAAATTCCAATCATAAAAAGGAATGGCGTGTTTTTGCTGATTTATTTGGAAAAATAAATATGATTAAAATTGATTATTCATTTAATCAAGAAATAGCTTGTGGTATTACATACTTAAATCAGCATGATGGGGATTTATTATCAAAAGAATTGAGTCGACTTGATTTTGATACGCTTAGTAACCCACAAGCATACTGGGACGAGTATTTAATTGAGAATTTATCTGAATTGTCGTTGTATCGCAGTAAAATAAATGATGAGGATATTTTTGAAATTGATGATGCTAACGACTTAATGCAACTACTAAAAAATTAATTGGAGAAAATAATGGATACTAATATTAAGGAAATAAAAAAGATACATGCAATACTCCAGCAAAACTTAGGCAATAAAGAACGTTTAAATAATATTGAAAAATTAGGGGAGATTTCTAAAACAGAAATATATTATGTTGCCTACAGTTCATACTTATTTAGTGACAATAATATAGAGTTAGCCAATGAAGTGTTAAACGAAGGCCTACTCAAATTTACATATTCATCAAACTTACACTACAATGCAATTATTATAGCATTTCATTTAAATGATTTTGAAAAACTTTTCGAACATTTAGGGTTTTGTTATAAATATTCATCTAAAGAAAACTTGAATGAATTAGAAAAATTGCAACAAGAAATTATTAATGTAATAACGAATGAAAAATTAATGTCCTTGGATGTACTGAAAGGATATATCGAACGAGTTAAAAAAGTTTATAAACAAGATGATGGTAGATTTTATCCGATAGACAGGTTCGGAGAAAGTTTAATTAGAAGAGTTCTAGATAAAAATACAGAACAAGAAAATATGACTAATTTATATAAGGCAAGCATGTTATCGAATATTAATAATCTAATTAGATATTATGTTAAAACGGAACGGTTTGTTGGTAGAGAAGGTTGTTTATTTGAATTTGAATTTCATGAAAAAACAATGATTCCATTATCCCTAATAACCCAGGATACTCTTATTGAGTTCATTTTTAATGATGAACATTTCACATCTAAAAATTCAACACTTCACTTCAACCAATATAACTATTTAAATTTCGATAAAGGAAAACTTACTATCAAATCAGATAATCCTATTTTTATTGGAAAACCTATTCCAATTAAAGACAAAGAAGAGAAGCCTTATAAACTCGTCCTACACATTTTTATTGACGGATTATCGGCAAAATATTTAGCTAATAGAGAGCCGAACAAGTATATCGATAATATTTTAACTTCTTTTAATAATAAGTATGAAAATAAAAATTGTTTTGCAACTGCCGATTGGACATTTCCGAGTAATGCGGGAACTGTAACTGCAACTGATTTCACTAAACATGGACAATATCATCCTACTTATGATCATGATTTTTCTTTAAAACAAAAGTCCCTTATTGAAACAATTAAAGAGAATGGATATTTTACAACTCTAATTAGTGGTTGTTGGAGAGGTACCCCTACTCAAGGATATGGAAAAAGCTATGATAGAGTCGTTTTTAAGAATTCTGCTGGCAGTTTTGGAGCTAGTGAAATCACAGAGGAAGTTATAGATCATCTAGAAGCATTTAAAGATAAAAACAATTACGTTTGGATTACATTACCAGATTTACACGATGTCCCAGATGAATTATATTTCTCTCCATTAAGTCAAATGAATTTAAACTTCAAAGATAGATTGAAATCTGAATTAGGTGTTACGTCAGTACAAACAAAATACAGTGAGTCCAAGATAAAACGTTATGGCAACGAATTAAATAGGATAGATCTACATTTAGGAGTATTATTCAATTATTTAAAACAGCGCTATAGTGAAGATGAAATGTTGATTATTGTACATTCAGACCATGGTCAAGGCTATTTAACACCTGATTCAACCCAATTCTTGAATGATTACCGTACTAAAGTGCCCTTCTTTTTACTAGGTGGTAATGTTGAATCAAAAATAAGTAATACATTAATGAGTAATTTAGATATCTATCCAACAATATTGAATTTACTAAATATTCCTGTAGATGAATCGAATTTAAATGGAACATTATTAGAGGATTTTGGTGGAACTAATAGGAAATTCGCTGTTACAGAAACGTATCATCCAGATCAAACGTATAAAATAGTGTTCAATTATAGAGATTTTAAAATTTATTTTGAGACACTTGAATTTGTTGATAATTATGGGCGTGTTGATTTTGAAAAATATAAAATCAATTTTGAAGCAGTGATTGATATTAGTGAAGATGAAAAAATGACATATGTCAATGAGGTTCTTAATTGGGTAAAGGATCATCGAATTTATTTGCAAAAGTAAATAAACGTTACTCTCATCATCTTAATTTTATAGTAAAGAGATGGTGTTGAAAAAACTAACCTAATCCATAAAGGACATCCATTATTAAAACAAATTAATAATATATTTTATTTAGCAAGAGGATAGTTCGAAATTAAATAACAGATATAATTAAAAGGACATCTCCAAAAATGATTTAGTCCTTTTTGTTTTTTAAAACACACTCAAAGATTCTTTTCTACCAGCGTATATATCCCCATCAAAAAATGTACACTGAAATGGTGTTTGCAGTGGAGGTTTGTTATATTTTATGTAGAGAAAAATTTGCGAATGATGAGGTGTTCGTATGTAGAAGCAAGTGATAACCTTTAATTTTTTCAACACATCTACTGCTAAAAAGGTAGCACCTTTTCAATATGTATTTTGTTGGATAAAGATGAAAAGTTGTATACAGCTATAACAAGAAAAAACAGTGTGAATCGGTTATTGTGGAGCTTTGCGATAGTTAAAAAGCATCGTAAGGGAAAAATCTGTATAGCCAACTATTATTCGTAAGATTCGCCCGAAAGTAACATATAAATCACTTGGTAGCGAACATACAATTTATTGTCTTTCTGTTTTTTCATCACGTGCTTCAATTCTTCTAAAGCAGCAGGGATTTTTCTTCAGGAATTAGTCCAATTTTACGCATCATTATTCTCCGTTTCACATCTGTTAAGACTAGTAGATAGGAAAACGAGAAAGAAAGAGATTGAGTCTAAAGTGTAATCACCTCATAACTATAGTTAAAAATTAATTTCATGAATTTCAGTTTTGCCTGTCATTTGATGGCTGAAAAACTGGAATTCTTTTTATTTTGTCCGATATTACATATAGTAGCGCCTGTATTAGATTCAAGGAGGATGGAAAACATGCGTATTTCAGGGAATGTAGATATAGATTCAGTACGAGTAAGTAAAAATTTTATTAATAACGTACCTACTGCTGAAAAAGCAGTGAAGCAAGGAAGCGAAACTGTTAAAAAGCAAAGGTTGGATACAACATCATTAACGCAAACACAAACACAAACGAATGATAGTAGTGAAGAAACGAAAGCAAAAGTTCAAGAGGCAGTCAATAAAATGAACGAAATGCTTGACGTGAATAATAGCGCTTCGAAATTTATGTATCATGAAGGCTTAGAGCGTTATTATGTAACAGTTGTTAATCGTGATACAGATGAGGTAGTGAAAGAAATTCCGCCGAAAAAGCTGTTAGATGCATTTTACGAAATGCAAAAGATGCTCGGCATGATTGTAGATGAAAAAATTTAAAATGGTTTAATACAAGGAGGAAAATAATATGGTAATGCGAATTGGTGGATTAGCGTCCGGAATGGACATCGATGAGTTAGTAAAAAAATTAATGTCTGCGGAGAGAAAGCCTTTAGATAAGTTGTTTCAAAAGAAAACAACGTATGAATGGCAACGAGACGCGTATCGTAGTGTTAACACAAAGCTAAAAACATTTGATTTGTATGTTTCGGAAAATTTATCTACTAAAACGATGAACTCAAAAACAGCAACGAGCTCGAATTCGAATTTAGTATCGGCTGTTGCAACAGGGAAGGCATCAGGGACACTTTCAATTGAGGGTGTATCGCAATTAGCTGAAGCAGGTCGTATTACAAGTGGACAATTGAATGCGTCTGGCTCTACTAAAATGGATTCAATTGCAAAGGGTACAATTGAATTCAAAGCAGTTAATAAGAATGGTGAAATGCCAGCAGAATCAACAAAAATAGTGATTTCTGAAAATATGACAGTGGATGATTTCGTCAAGAAGGTCAATGAAAGTAATGCTGGAGTATCGGCTGTATTTGAAAATGGGAAATTTTCATTTACTTCAAAGAATACAGGTAAAGAAGGTCTTGAGATTAAAGGAGATACGTCAAAGCTTACTGGAGATGCTTCAGGTATTTCAGTTGGTAAAGGTAAAAATGCTATCTTCCAAGTAAACGGCATTGCTACTGAACGTGCATCGAACTCATTTTCAGTGAATGGCTATAATGTAACATTAAAAGGAACATTTAACGAATCGAAAATTAATGATTCATTTAAAACAGCCGCTGAAGAAAATTTTAAGAATGCAACAGACAATATAAATGAAGCAATTAAACAAGTAGCTAAGGAGTATGGTATAACAGTCGATAGTAGTGATCCCTTTGCCGACTATGAAAAAGTTCTTGCCGAGGTAAAGAAAAAAGTTGCTGGTCACCAAGGGACTACAAATAATGCGAAGGCTACTCTTGATACAGCTAGAAATATAGGTGTTACGAGTCCGGCAGTTGATGCATTAAATCCTAATGCGAAAAATTTCATTGGTTCATTAAATAAGGAACAAAAGGAAGCTTTAGCCGCTAAAGATTTAACGAAGGATAACATTGATGATATCGAGGGTTTAAGCCCTGATCAGTTACTTGAATTCCGAAATTTAACAGATGATGAAAGAGCCTCTATTGATACTTTAAGTAAGGAAGATTTAACAAGAACAGCAGGAAATGTATACGATAGCTTATCTGCTGATGCAAAGTCAAAACTTAGTGGCAAGACGCTTGATGAATTAAAGGCAGATACAAGCCTCTCAGAGGCTGATCAAAAGTTATTTGCCTCTATATCGAGTGATGCAGAGCTAGATACTATTAAGGATGTTCATACAAAAAATACTGTCTATACAAATGCAAATGCTAAGTTAACAAAGGCAAAGGGCTTTGAGACGGACTTAATAAGCAAAAATAAGGAATATGAACGGGCTGAAACTGCTTGGAAAGAGGTAAATAATTCAAACGGTTCATCTGCTATAGATACAGTAACAACAGATGCTGTAACTTTATCGTCAACAACAAACGTAGATGACATGATGAAAACAATTACGGACTTTGTGGATATGTATAACGGTTTAATAAAAGACCTTGCAAATCAAACGAAGGAAACAAAATATCGAGACTACAAGCCGCTATCAGATGAACAAAAAAAGGACATGTCCGAGAATGAAATTAAGCTTTGGGAAGAAAAAGCGAAGAGCGGTTTACTAAGAAGTGATTCACTCATTCAAAAAGGCTTATCAGAAATGCGTTCTTTAGTGTATCAAACGAACCCAGGATTAAGTGATTCTAAATTTAATTCATTATTTAGTATTGGTATCACAACATCAGAGAATTACAATGAGGGCGGCACATTGGAAATTAATAAGGTAAAATTGCGTAAAGCGATAGAAGAAGATCCGGATGCCGTTGAAAGACTATTTAAAAATAGCGATGGAAAAAAGGATGGTTCTGTTCAAGCGAAAGATAAGGACGGTAACCTTGTATTTGAGGATGGAAAACCTAAGATGGTGCCAGCAGATACGCGTGGTTATATAGAAAAATTACGTTTTGATACATTAAAATCATTTGAAATTTCTATTGAGAAAAAAGCTGGGCGTTCAACAATGACGGATGCAGAGTATTCAATCGGTAAGGGTTTACTAGATACGGACAAGCGGATTAAAACATGGGAAGGCAAGTTGAAAATGATCGAAGCACGCTACTGGAAACAATTCGGTGCTATGGAATCAGCAATCAACAAAGCAAACTCACAATCATCTATGTTCATGCAAGGTCAATAATTAGTAGGTGGTATAAAGAATGGAACAACAACTTTTACAAATATCGGCAAAGCTTTATCAGCATTTAACGAAATTACCTACAGAAGAGCAGCGAGATGAGCATATTGAGCAAACTCACCAAATGTTGGATGAACGTGGTATACTAATCGAGAAGATGCAAAGTGATGGATTTCAAATGGATTTAGAAAACAAGTCACATGCGATGTTAGCTGAACTCGATAAAGGTATTCGTGAACGTTTGGATAAAGTCATGAAGGCTGTGCAAGCAGATTTAAAAGATTTACAAAATGCAAAGAAAAATGAACAACAATATATGAATCCGTATGCAAGCGTTCAAGTGATGGATGGACGTTATTATGATAAAAAGAACTAACAAATAGCTTCAGAGGGAGTGTAATTTTTGACTGCACAAACTAATGCTTTAAATGCATACAAACAAAACAGTGTAACAACAGCTTCTCCAGGTGAGTTAACATTAATGTTGTATAATGGGTGTTTGAAATTTTTAGGGAAGGCAAAAATTGCGATTGAGCAAAAGAATATTGAAGAGAAAAACTATAATATTCAACGTTCACAAGCGATTATCGCAGAATTAATGTCTACGCTTAACATGGATATTGAGATTTCCAAACAAATGTTACCATTATATGAGTATATGAATCATCGACTTATTGAAGCAAACATTAAAAATGATCCTTCAATTATTGAAGAGGTCGCAGGTTTAGTAACAGAATTCCGTGATACATGGAAAGAGGTTATTAAAATTACACGCAAGCAGCAATATGCTAATGTAGAGCACGTATAAAATGAGAGGACCCGCTTATAAAAAAAAGCTGGGTCCTTTTTATTATTGAAAAAAGCAACTGTAATCAACGTGGGAAGGGGGGAGCTACTTTATGAATAGTGCGAGGAATTATAGATTTACAGAATACGAATCTTCAAAATTCAAAAGATTAGTAGATTTGGTTGTAAGGAAATATAAGGGGTCCTAAATTAACCCTTTATACTTTACAAAGATGAGATATAAAAAAACAGAAAAGTTTGGTACTTATAGGGTTAAATGATACCTTTTACTTTCGTATCAGATATAAAAGTCTTGTGATTTATATACCGCGAACTACTATAAAAGTTCTAACTTTTATATGAAAATATAAATTGTCGAAATTTGTACATATTTTGGAATTGAATAGGAAGCTACTGTTTGCGAGAATAAAGATACAGATATGAAATTAATTGAAATTTTAAAAAATATAGACAAATGAAGTTTGGGTGGGTACAATTAAATGAAAATGACAGTTGGAATTGCGAAGAATGTTACAGAAATACCAAAAATGATACAAGGTAATATGTATGGGATGTTTGGTTATTTAGTAGTGATGTTTCAGATTTCAATTGCAACGCTAGATTTTTTATAAAATTTACATCGATATTCAGTAGGGTATACTCCTATATGAGGGGAAGAGGGTTCTATAATACCCAACTATAGAAAGGAGCATGCTGATTTCATTTTTCACTTTTAGCTGGAGGAGTATCCTTTTATATCAGAAGAGATTTGTAAATACCGCAATTTGAAGTAGCCAAAAGGACACCTCGTTTAAAAACATTATACATCTCAAAATGATGAACCACTATTTGCTTTTATTTATATGTATTTATACAGAAAAAAGCAGTTAAAAAACCACTCTATAATAATAACCATCAATTGTTCTCAGCTCGATTTACTTATTATTTTACATAAAGGCAGTAATGCAGAATAACGTTTAACCATCCACGGTGAAAAGAAAGCGTTTTCAAATATACCGCTAATCAATATATGAATCACCTACAGCAGCTTATGAATAAACTGAAATTTGCTGTCTTTTTAGTGTTTTTTATTATTTTAAAATAAATTTGTAGTCGTGGGATTTATATAGTTTTAAAAGTTGATGGGACAGTTCGATGCAGGTGATATAAAGCATGAATTGTAATTTGTCGTAGAATTAAAATAGTACAATATCAAGCAATCATCAATTTGCTAATAAGGGAGGTGAGTGAAATGTGAAAAATCAAACTAAAAACCCCCAAGTGAGCATCCTTGAGCAGAAATTCACTTGAGGTTTATGTTGTCGGAGTATACCGACGTACTATTAGTATACTCCTTTTTTAGTCACTTGATAACCACAAAAAAAAGAAAAGGAGTCGAAATGATGAAAGAGATACCTAATATTTCAGAGGCGATGGCAATAATGCCTTTTACAGCGGAGTATGGAGAGCAATATTCAATTATTGTACAAGATGATGAGCTGATTAAAGTTCCTTTGACAAATTTGAAAGTATTGGATCATCAATTACGTTATATTGGTTCGAGCATGAAGGGTGCAAAGGAAGCTGCCAAACTAGTATTAGGTTCTACTAGCATGTTCCCGATTGTGGCAAAATTGCATCCGAAAATTGAAATTTTGTTTCCAACTGAATCAATTCGTCATACAACGACGTGCGTATTTTTGTCGTTGAACCGTATTCGTGATATTAAACCCTATTCGAAAACAAGTTCCATTGTCTATGGGTATGGCGCCAATGATATTGTCGTGCCTGTCCCTTATACTAAGCTAAAGAAACGCTATTTTGAAGCGCAAAAATATTTTTCTATCATTTTTTTGAATCAACAGCCTAACACGTATTTAAAAGCAGCACAGCGCAAGCTCATTATTTTAAAATGTGCAGAAAACCGAGCGAGTTATGAGGTGAAGTGTAACAATCCGAAAGATCATTAAAGAGGAAATCATTGAATGGTAAAGGGGGAAAAAACTTGTGGAAATTCGAAAATCGTATATTATAACATCCAAAACAATCGCTATCATGCCTTTTGTTACAGAAAACGGTGAACTATATACAGTCGTATTGGAAACCGGAGCAATCGCGATTATCGCAAAACCGCCTACCACGCTTGTTAAAGAAAACGAACAATTTATTATAAGTCAGAAACAAAATGTGAGACGTATTTATGAAGATTTATGGGAAAAAGAGCTTATTCAAAATGGTAAAAAAATGAGTATAAAATTTAAGTTTAGAATGGACGAACAAAACTTCTAGAATACATCGTTTTCTACTATTAAAAGCGAGTTTGTTGAAATCGGAGTCCCTTAATGATTGTTAAAAAGAACCAAAAAGGATAACAAGTAGGGAGGCGGATATAGTTTCTCTACTTATTTTTTGAATATGAGGATTAAGATTTAGGATTTGGTGTAATATATGTTATTCTACCTTTCTGCTCGAATAGAGACAACTTAATAAAAATAGAAGAAAATGGAACTAAAAACTTATTTTTATATAATTTTATGTATGGAGTGTAGTTAAAATGTTCTAATTTTTAGCAGTTATTTATTATACAAAATAGCAATTAAGTTCATAGACATTTTATGGCATATTAAGGGATAATGAATAGAAAATGTTATTACTTTCTATTCAGGGGGACGTGCCATGATATTCAAAAGAACAGAGGGGTTTCGATTTGTTTTTGGGGACCCTATTACCGCAAATTTTGTTTTGCTATTGAATGGAAAACCAGAAAACGGGAAACAATCATGTAGTATTCTAGATGTTAGTCCACATGGAATGAAAATGTTTTCAAAAACAGAAATTGGTGAATATAGAAATAAGGTTGTACAAATTGAAATACATTTTATTTTAGATGAGGTATTAATTAAAGCAGTAGGTGAATTAGTTTGGAAAAAGAATTTTGGTAAAGACTTTCATTATGGAATTGTTTTTGAAAACCAACCTATTGTAGAAGATTTAATCGTGAGTGAGTTAAAGGTGCGCCGTAAAAAAGAAGTTAAGCGTGCTGCAAAGATTTAGTTCACTTAAAATGTCGAAAAATGAAATAAATTTCAAAATGTAGCAGGGATTTTTAAACCGATGTAGAAATTAAGTAATATAGCCGTTAAGAAGGAGGAGTTCACATGCTAAACTTTAACATTCGTGGTGAGAACATTGAGGTAACTCCAGCGATTCGCGATCACGTTGAGTCTAAAATCGAAAAGATTGAACGCTATTTCAATGGTGATGTAAACGCAAACGCTAATGTCAATTTAAAGGTTTATAATGCGAAAGAAACAAAGGTGGAAGTTACAATTCCAATGAAAAATTTGACCCTTCGTGCTGAGGAACGTCATGACGATATGTATGCAGCAGTCGATTTAATTGTCGACAAATTAGAACGTCAAATTCGTAAACATAAAACGAAAGTCAATCGTAAATTCCGTGATCGTGAGGGGACAGGTCTTTATTTTGCAGCAGTTAATCAGGCTGAAGCATCTACTGAAACTTCCGATGAAGAATACGTAATTGTACGTACAAAACAATTCGATCTGAAGCCAATGGATCAAGAAGAAGCGGTTTTACAAATGAACATGCTTGGCCATGATTTCTATATCTATACAGATGCAGAATCAGACGGCACGAACATTGTTTATAAACGTAAAGACGGCAAGTACGGCTTAATTGAAACGAATTAAATAAATGATTATCCAAACGGACTGCTTACTTATGGCGGTCCGTTTTCTACGTATTGTCTAATACTTTATCGTTATGTGAAGATGGGTAAAACCGAATAAGGTAAGAAAATAGTGTAAATATCGGTTATCAACACTATTACAAAAAGCCAGTAGAACCTGAATACAGACATAAATCACCAAATAAATTTGGCGTAATGCCCAATTATTTTACTGTCTATTTGCACCAACTCTATACATAATGCTAAAATGAAATGTGAGAATATTTATTGGGAAGTGACCAATTCAATGGCAAACATATTAAATAAATTATTTGATTTCAATAAAAAAGAAGTAAAGAAGCTTGAAAAAGTAGCAGACAAGGTAGAAACATTCGCAAGTCAGATGGAAACGCTCTCTGATGAAGCGCTACAAGCGAAAACAGAAGAGTTCAAAAATCGTTACCAAGATGGCGAAACAGTTGAGCAATTGTTACCAGAAACCTTTGCAGTTATTCGAGAAGCATCTCGTCGTGTATTAGGTATGTATCCGTTCCGCGTACAAATTATGGGGGCAGCTGCATTAAATGAGGGAAATATCGCAGAAATGAAAACCGGGGAAGGGAAGACATTAACTTCCACAATGGCGGTTTATTTAAATGCGATTACTGGTAAAGGTGTACATGTTGTTACGGTCAATGAATATTTAGCAAGCCGTGACGCCGAGGAAATGGGCGAGTTATATACATGGCTAGGCTTAACAATCGGACTCAACTTAAACAGCATGTCAAAAGAAGAAAAACGTGAAGCTTATGCGGCGGATATTACGTATTCGACGAACAATGAGTTAGGCTTTGACTATTTACGTGACAATATGGTGCTTTATAAAGAAGATCGTGTGCAGCGCCCATTATACTATGCTGTAATTGACGAGGTGGATTCGATTTTAATCGATGAAGCACGTACGCCGTTAATTATTTCAGGGCAAGCAGGAAAAACAGCGCAACTTTATGTTCAATCAAATGCTTTTACGCGCATGCTTAAAAAAGAAGAAGATTACAATTATGAAGAGTCAACAAAAGGGGTTACGTTAACAGAAGCTGGTATTGAAAAGGCGGAAAGAGCATTCGGTATAGATAACCTATTTGATTTAGCTCATGTTCGTCTAAACCATGCGATTAACCAAAGCTTGAAAGCACATGCGTCTATGCATTTAGATGTGGACTACGTTGTGCAAGAGGGTGAAGTCGTGATTGTTGACGGCTTTACGGGTCGTTTAATGAAAGGTCGTCGCTATTCGGATGGCTTACACCAAGCAATTGAGGCAAAAGAAGGCCTGGACATTCAAAATGAATCGATGACAATGGCTACTGTTACGTTCCAAAACTACTTCCGAATGTATGAAAAATTATCTGGTATGACGGGTACGGCGAAAACAGAAGAAGAGGAATTCCGCAATATTTACAACATGCAAGTAGTGGCAATTCCAACGAATAAACCGATTGTTCGTGATGACCGTCCAGACTTAATTTATGCATCAATGGAAGGGAAATTTAAAGCGGTAGCAGAAGATATTGCAGAACGTCATAGCCTTGGGCAACCTGTGTTAGTTGGTACGGTGGCGATTGAAACATCTGAAATTATTTCAAAATTCTTAACGAAATTTAAAATTCCACATAATGTATTAAATGCGAAAAATCATGAGCATGAAGCGGATATTATTTTAAACGCTGGTCAAAAAGGTGCGGTAACGATTGCGACAAACATGGCAGGTCGTGGTACCGACATTAAGCCAGGAGAAGGCGTAATGGAAGTTGGCGGTTTGGCTGTTATTGGTACAGAGCGTCATGAATCACGTCGTATTGACAATCAGTTACGTGGTCGTTCTGGTCGTCAAGGGAATCCCGGTGTGACGCAATTTTACCTTTCTTTGGAAGACGATTTAATGCGTCGTTTCGGTTCGGACAACATGAAAGCAATGATGACGAAGCTTGGTATGGATGATTCGCAGCCAATTCAATCACGTATGGTTTCAAAGGCAGTAGAATCAGCACAAAAACGTGTAGAAGGAAATAACTTCGATGCACGTAAGCGTCTATTACAATATGATGATGTATTACGTCAGCAGCGTGAAGTCATTTATAAAGAGCGTGAAGAAGTATTAGACTCAGAAAATATGCGTGAACTAGTGGAGTCGATGATTCAGCAGGCAGTTGAAAATGCAGTAGCGTTGCACACACAAGGTGAAAAAGATGCGTGGACATTGGATGCACTAGAAGATTACATTTCGGCCAATCTTTTTGAAGAAGGTCTAATTACGAAATCGGATCTTCAAAATAAATCACCTGAAGAAATGATTTTATTCATCTATGAAAAAGTTCAAGTTCATTACAATGAAAAAGAAGAAGCAATGACGCCAGAGCGTATGCGTGAATTCGAAAAGGTTATTTTATTGCGTTCAATTGATACAAAATGGATTGACCATATTGATGCGATGGATCAGCTACGTCAAGGGATTCACCTTCGTGCTTATGGACAAAATGACCCATTACGCGAATATCAGCAAGAAGGATTTGCGATGTTTGAGGATATGGTAGCGGCAGTACGTGAAGATGTTGCGAAATATGCAATGAAGGCGGAAATTCGCAGTAACTTACAGCGTGAAGAGGTAGCGAAAGGGCAAGCCGTGAATCCGAAAGAAGAGGGTGCGCCAAAGCCGAAAAAATTGCCGTCGCGCAAAGCAGAAAACATCGGGCGTAATGATCCTTGTCCATGTGGAAGCGGTAAGAAATATAAATCTTGTCACGGTGTAGCGAACTAACATAGAGAGTGGATTGAAATCCCACTTTATTGCCGAGGTCATTGAAATTTTGATGACCTCGGTTGTATTTTATGGAAAAAGATGAAAACCTAGATTAATGGAGGATTTACAATGATCGAATTAGCAGATGTACGTAATACGTTAGAAAATACAGCGGGTAAATTAGCTGACTTTAGGGGGTCTCTTTGACTTAGAAAACAAAGAGGCACGTATTCAAGAATTGGATGAAATGATGCTGGAGCCAAACTTTTGGAATGACCAACAAGGGGCTCAAGTAATTATTAATGAAAACAACGGTATTAAAGCAGTTGTAAATGAGTTTAATGACTTAAATTCAACGCAGGAAAATCTTGAAATGATGCTGGAGCTTTTGCGTGAAGAACCAGATGAGGAATTACAAGAGGATCTTGGCAATGAATTAACGGAGTTTCAAGCGAAAATGGCTGATTTTGAATTACAAATGCTGTTATCCGAGCCATATGATAAAAATAACGCGATTTTAGAACTTCACCCAGGTGCTGGTGGTACGGAATCACAAGACTGGGGTTCAATACTGTTACGTATGTATACACGTTGGGCGGAGAAGCGCGGTTTTAAAGTAACGACGATTGACTATTTACCTGGTGATGAAGCAGGCATTAAATCCGTAACGCTGCAAATTACGGGACATAATGCTTACGGTTATTTAAAGGCAGAAAAAGGTGTTCACCGTTTAGTGCGTATTTCACCATTTGATTCTTCAGGTCGCCGTCATACGTCTTTCGTGTCATGTGATATTATGCCAGAATTTAATGATGAAATTGAAATCGATGTGCGTACGGAAGATTTGAAAGTGGATACGTATCGTGCAACAGGTGCGGGTGGTCAGCATATTAATACGACGGACTCTGCTGTTCGTATTACCCATTTGCCATCTGGGGTTGTCGTGCAATGTCAATCGGAACGTTCACAAATTAAAAACCGTGATGCGGCGATGAAAATGTTGAAATCAAAGCTTTACCAATTAGAAATTGAAAAACAACAAGCACAATTAGATGAAATTCGTGGCGAGCAAAAGGAAATCGGCTGGGGTTCACAAATTCGTTCGTACGTTTTCCATCCATATTCAATGGTAAAAGATCACCGTACAAATCACGAAACAGGAAATATAGGTGCCGTAATGGATGGCGATTTAGATCCATTTATTACAGCTTACTTACGTTCGAAAATCTCTTACTAATGCGCTTCGATATAGAGTTGAAATAGTGGGAATCTAGTTAACAATGGCTAGATGTAATGAAACCTTAATAATGAAGCTGTCCTAAAAGTCATGAAAAAAGACTGGTGGGACAGCTTTTTTAAATTTTCGCTAGTTTGAACGCTATGCAAGTTATTATAAAGTTGAATTGCGTTTTAATATTAAATGTTTATAAAACATCGAGGCGCGGACGTATTGATGATTGAATGATTTGCAGTGTAAAGGTAAGCGTTCCTCAGAGCCGTCAATAAAAGTGACAATTGTTTCATCATGATGATCGACAATGTTAATAATGGATTGAAAGGCAATCCAAATATTTTGTGATGAGCTTGGTGAGAAAAGGGGAAATAATACACATGGGTCGCCAAAATCATAGGCAATCATTATCGGTAATTTATGCTTGCTTTTACCGAAAAATTGCTTTGCCTGGTATTGGCTAGCTTGATAGGAACTACCATGTAATTTGCATGTACTACGAATAATTTTTAATGGCTTATTTGGATAAACGACTTTCCCATGCTTATCAGAAACAAGGGTGTATGTTTTTTCACGATGCGAGATAGATTTTAAAAAATAAGTAGAATTCGATGCAATGTAATTAGAAACTTGAGGTAAATTTTTCGACATTTCAATTCCCCTTTATTATTTATTTTTGCTCGTCCAAAATCGAGTGCAACAAAATACAAGGAAAGCTAGAGGGCGTCATTTTTGTGATAGCGATAAGTTGAAAGTTCATTCTAACCATAGCGCACTGCTGAAATTTGAAATGTCTAGTTGGTTAAGTCCGTATTTTACGAATGGGGTAAGCTAGCAATTATGTGAACGGTGTTTTATGTAATTTTGACAACCTAATCAAAAGAACTAAAACAAAAACTTCGCTATATATTAAAAATAATACAATTAAATACAAAAATCAACATTATTTTCAGAAAATTCTGTTGGTTGATAATTATTCAGAATATATTGCAAATGGGTGCTCGTTTATTTTATAATAAATAAAAGAGATTGAGGTGATATCGATGGATAAATATTATTCGTACACAGATTTTTTAAAAGCAGTTGGCCAACAGCCGAACAGTGATCAAGCCGAAAAATTGTTGAATGAAATTTATTTAGATTTGTTTTTAAATCGCTTACAACGTATGCATCGAATCGAACAACTAAAAGCACTCATCGATACGTCATTGGACCAAAAAAATGAACAGAAATTTATCAATTATACAATGGAACTAAAAGAATTACTCCAATCAACAATAGCCTAGCTAAAAAATCACCTATTTTTAGGTGATTTTTTTTATGGATAAATATTTTAGAAAACGTATGAGGATTTTGTGTGAAATGTCTTAACTATTTGCAGTATTTATAGGGCAGACGGATAGAAAGGTAAATGTGATTGATAGAACTTAAAAAGTGTTGGATAGAACTCGCTAACCAGACGAACAATTTAAAATTATCTCCCCTATGTGATAAATCCCCCTTTAAATCCCCATACTGAATAACAAACACTAAACAAAATCGAATATACGTTCGTTAAATTCTCGTAATTAAAAAAAGGATATGCTAAAATAGAACATAACAGATTTGAAGAAAGGACGACCATATATGACAGAACAATTTGCAATCCAGTCTGCCTATCAACCAAATGGTGATCAGCCCGCTGCAATCGAGCAGCTCGTACAAGGAATAAAAGAAGGCAAACACGAGCAAACGCTATTAGGCGCAACGGGTACAGGAAAAACTTTTACTATTTCTAATGTCATCCAACAAGTGAAAAAACCAACGCTCATTATGGCGCATAATAAAACATTAGCAGGCCAATTGTATAGTGAATTTAAAGAGTTTTTCCCGGACAATGCGGTGGAGTACTTTGTCAGTTACTATGATTATTTCCAACCAGAGGCGTATGTGCCACAAACGGATACGTATATCGAAAAAGATTCGAGCATTAATGAAGAAATTGATAAGCTAAGGCACTCGGCTACATCGGCGCTATTTGAGCGAGAGGATGTCATTATTATTGCCTCAGTCTCGTGTATATACGGTCTCGGTTCACCAGAGGAATATCGGGAAATGGTCGTATCGATTCGAACAGGTATGGAAATTGAGCGCAATCAGCTATTGCGTAAACTTGTTGATATTCAATATGAACGCAATGATATTAATTTTACGCGTGGAACATTTCGTGTGCGTGGGGATGTAGTAGAGATTTTCCCAGCATCCCGCGATGAACAATGTGTGCGCATTGAGTTTTTTGGAGATGAAATTGATCGCATTCGAGAAGTCGATGCACTAACGGGTGAAATTTTAACTGAGCGTGAGCATGTGGCAATTTTCCCAGCATCTCACTTCGTAACACGAGAAGAAAAAATGAAAGTTGCGATTGAAAATATAGAACAAGAATTACAAGTGCGCTTAGAAAAGTTGCGTGCAGAAGACCGTTTGTTAGAGGCACAGCGTTTAGAACAACGGACAAATTATGATTTAGAAATGATGCGTGAAATGGGATTTTGCTCAGGCATTGAAAACTATTCACGTCATTTAACATTGCGTGAAGCTGGTGCAACACCATATACATTAATTGACTATTTTCCAAAGGATTTTTTACTCGTTGTCGATGAAAGTCATGTTACATTACCGCAAGTTCGTGGTATGTATAATGGTGACCAAGCACGTAAACAAGTATTAGTAGATCACGGTTTCCGTTTGCCATCCGCGCTTGATAACCGTCCATTAAAATTGGATGAGTTTCAATCGAAAGTGCATCAAGCGATTTATGTATCGGCCACACCGGGACCGTATGAGTTAGAGCATACACCTGAAATGGTTCAGCAAATTATTCGTCCAACAGGGCTGCTTGATCCAACGTTAGAAGTGCGACCAATTGAAGGGCAAATTGATGATTTAATCGATGAAATTCATGAGCGCATTCGAAAAAAAGAGCGTGTACTTATAACGACATTAACGAAAAAAATGTCTGAGGATTTGACGAATTATTTAAAGGAAATGGGCTTAAAAGTTGAATATTTACACTCAGAAATTAAAACATTGGAGCGCATCGAAATTATCCGAGAGCTCCGAAAAGGAACGCACGATGTATTAGTCGGCATTAATTTATTGCGAGAAGGTTTAGATATACCAGAAGTTTCCCTTGTAGCCATATTGGATGCAGATAAAGAAGGGTTTTTACGTTCGGAGCGGTCACTCATTCAAACAATCGGACGTGCCGCGCGTAACTCCAATGGGCATGTTATTATGTACGCGAATAATATGACCGAATCGATGAAAAAGGCGATTGGCGAAACGCAAAGACGTCGCGAAATTCAAATCGCTTACAATGAAAAGCATGGCATTACGCCAAAAACGATTATTAAGAAAATACCTGACATCATTCGAGCTACGAAAGCTGCGGAAGAGGAAGAACAATATATTACAAAAGTAACGGGCGGTAAGAAGCTGACGAAGAAGGAACTTGAAAAATTAGTTGAAACGTTGCAGCTTGAAATGAAGGAAGCAGCGAAAGCACTTGATTTCGAGCGCGCGGCAGAATTGCGTGACATGATATTCGAATTGAAGGCAGAAGGGTGAAAAATCGTGAAAAATACAGAGATTGTAGTACAAGGAGCAAGAGCACATAATTTAAAAAATATAGATGTTACCATTCCACGTGACAAAATTGTTGTTGTGACGGGACTTTCTGGTTCGGGTAAGTCTTCACTCGCATTCGATACGATTTATGCAGAGGGACAGCGACGTTATGTAGAGTCCCTATCTGCCTATGCGCGTCAATTTTTAGGGCAAATGGATAAGCCGGATGTCGATACAATAGAAGGGTTATCGCCTGCCATTTCAATCGATCAAAAAACGACGAGCCGTAATCCACGTTCGACGGTAGGTACAGTGACGGAAATCTATGATTATTTACGATTACTCTATGCTCGCATTGGTAAGCCGATTTGTCCGAAGCACGGGATTGAAATTACGTCACAAACAATTGAGCAAATGGTGGATCGTTTAATGGAGTTCCCTGAACGCACAAAAATGCAGCTCCTTGCACCTGTTGTAGAAGGGAAAAAAGGGACACATGTGAAACTCATTGAAGATTTGAAGCAGCAAGGCTATGTTCGAATTCGTCTGAACGGGGAGCTGCGTGATTTAGATGATCATATTGAGTTGGATAAAAATAAAAAGCATACGATTGAAGTAGTGATTGACCGCGTCGTTGTAAAAGAAGGCGTGGAATCTCGTTTAAGTGATTCTTTGGAGGCTGCGTTAAGACTAGCGGAAGGCCGCGTACTAGTCGATGTGATGGAGCATGAGGAATTATTATTTAGTGAACATCATGCTTGTCCGCATTGCGGATTTTCGATTGGTGAATTAGAGCCGCGCATGTTTTCATTTAACAGTCCATTTGGTGCGTGTCCAACATGCGATGGTTTAGGCAGTAAGACAAAAGTAGATTTAGAGCTCGTTATTCCAGATTGGGATAAAACATTACTTGAAACTGCGATTGCACCTTGGGAGTCGGTATCATCACAATATTATCCGCAGTTATTAGCAGCTGTTTGTAAGCATTATTCGATTGCAATGGATATTCCAGTGAAAGATATTCCAAAAGATTTGATGGACAAAATTTTATACGGCTCAGGCAAAGACAAAATTCATTTCGATTTTATTAATGATTATGGTAGCCATTATAAAAAGGATATTGAATTTGAAGGGGTCGTCCACAATATTGAGCGCCGTTTTAAAGATTCTTCTTCCGATTATGTGCGCGATCAATTGCAAAAATATATGACGGAGCAGCCATGTCAGTCATGTAAAGGCCATCGTTTAAAGACGGAATCGCTAGCAGTGAAAATTAAAGACCAAAATATTTCTGAAGCTACTCGTCGCTCAATTCAAGAAATGTATGACTTTTTCAATTCGGTTGAGCTGACGGAAAAAGAAAAGCAAATTGCAAAATTAATTATTCGAGAAGTAATAGAACGACTAAGATTTTTATTGGATGTTGGTTTGAACTATTTAACGCTATCACGTGCAGCGGGTACGTTATCGGGCGGTGAGGCACAGCGTATTCGACTGGCTACTCAAATTGGGTCGCGTTTATCAGGCGTCCTTTATATACTGGATGAGCCGTCAATTGGTCTGCATCAGCGTGATAATGATCGCTTAATCCATACGCTTGAAAATATGCGTGACTTAGGCAATACATTAATTATCGTTGAGCATGATGAAGACACGATGCTTGCGGCCGATCATTTAATTGATATCGGTCCTGGTGCGGGTGTTCACGGTGGGCAAATTATTGCGCAAGGAACCCCGAAACAAGTAATGAAAAATAAAGACTCCATCACGGGTCAATATTTAAGTGGCAAGAAATTTATCCCGCTTCCTTTAGAGCGACGTAAACCTGATGGACGTATGTTGAAAATAAAGGGTGCGACAGAAAACAACTTAAAAAATGTGTCTGTGGACATTCCATTAGGACAGTTTATTGCTGTAACAGGCGTTTCAGGGTCTGGAAAATCGACGCTTGTGAATGAAATTTTATATAAGTCACTCGCATCGAAGTTAAATCGTTCAAAAGTAAAGCCGGGTGCACATAAATCAATTGAAGGAATCGAACAATTAGAAAAGGTCATTGAAGTCGACCAATCACCAATTGGGCGCACACCGCGTTCGAATCCTGCGACATATATAGGTGTATTTGATGATGTGCGCGATGTATTTGCGATGACAAATGAAGCGAAAGTACGCGGCTATAAAAAGGGACGTTTTTCATTTAATGTGAAAGGCGGACGCTGTGAAGCTTGTCGTGGAGACGGTATCATTAAAATTGAAATGCACTTCTTACCGGATGTATATGTGCCATGTGAAATTTGTCATGGCAAGCGCTATAATCGTGAAACGCTCGAAATCCGTTATAAGGACAAAAATATTTCGGATATTTTAGAAATGACTGTAGAAAATGCGCTTGAGTTTTTCAGTAATTTACCAAAAATTCAACGTAAGCTTCAAACGATTGTTGATGTAGGGCTCGGCTATATTAAATTAGGACAACCCGCTACAACGCTTTCGGGCGGTGAGGCACAGCGTGTAAAACTGGCGTCTGAGCTGCATAAACGTTCGAACGGAAAATCGTTTTATATTTTAGATGAGCCGACGACAGGTCTACATGTGGACGATATTTCACGCTTACTTGTTGTGTTACAGCGTTTAGTTGAAAATGGAGAAACCGTGCTGGTCATTGAACATAATTTAGATGTCATTAAAACAGCTGATCATATTATCGATTTAGGTCCAGAAGGTGGCGATGGCGGAGGAACAATCCTAACGACCGGCACGCCTGAAAAAGTTGCAGAAGTAAAAGAAAGCTATACAGGATACTACTTAAAGCCAATTTTAGAACGTGACCGTGAACGAATGGATGACAAAATTGCTGTGGCACAAAAGAAATAAATGCATCGAAAGTTTCGGACATACGTACGTACCGATTGAATTTTTAGCGTGTAAATGAAACCTTTTATCCTCCCTCCTCGTATATATGGGTATACGAAATAGAGGGAGGAATTTTTTTATGCAAAGTGAACGTAAACGAATTTTACAATTGGTTGAAAACGGTGTAATTACGGCAGAAGAGGCGATTGGATTACTAGAAAAATTGTCGCCGCAAAAGGAATCCACTCAAACGACAGAAGTTTTACCCGTACAGTTAGAAAAAGAGGCTCAACAAGATGAAGAGCCAAAATTTTCAAAAAAGGTATACGAAGATGAACCGATTTTTGAAGAAAAACGTAAAACAACAGGCTTTGAAGATATTTTCGGAAAAGCATTTAATGATAAAGATGCAAATAAAAAAATGGATGAATTTATGCATGAGCTTAAGCAAGATTTATCGCATTTTGGTACGCGTATGGCGGGTTTAATGGGTTCTACTTTATCTAAGTTAAAAGATTTAGATATCGACATGCCGTTTGGTGAAAAAGTGGAATTCAATAAAACGTATGCTTACGCAGCAGAAGACGTAAATGGAATTGAATTAGATGTTGCGAATGGGAAAATAGAAGTAATCAAAACAACGGATGCAATTTTGACGATAGATGTTCATGTGAAAACGCAAGCAAAGGGTACAGAAGAAGAAACGATAACTGCAATCGTTGAAAATTTAGCGACGCTTCAGGATCAAAAATTGACGGTTCACTCATCGCATAAATTTACGCAATTAAAAATCCGCATGGCAATTCCAGAAAAGCATTATGATGTCTTTATTGCGCGTTTATTGCATGGTGGTGTATCGATTGAAGGTTTAGATGCGAAATTGATTAAAGTTAAAACATATAACGGTATTGTTCGTTTAGAAAATGCTGAGTTTAATCATGCAGAACTGCAGTCGAGCAATGGCTCAATTGAAGCACGTCAAGTAAAGGGCGAAGATTTGGAAGTCGAAACTGCAAATGGCCGTATTTATATTGATGGCGAATTAAAAGAAGTAGAGGCGGAATCTTTTAACGGACATGTCGTTGTGACGACTTCTAGTAGCGATGCACATAAAGTGAAAGCTCGTACAATGGCGGGAACGGTTGAAATTTATGTGCCAAAAACCGTTGCGATTGATGGTCAAATTTTCTCAAACCTAGGTAAAGCGGATGTCGGATTAAGCGATGTAACATTGCATGAAGAGGCGGAGCAGTTGTTATTAAAGTCAATTCGTTTTAATAAAGAATTGGCCGGTGCAAAATTACTAAAGCTTGTTGGAGAATCACGTACAGGTACTGTATTAGTTCGTTACACGACGAAGTAATTGATAGAAGTGGGAAGAATGTCATGTCACTAAGGTGAATAGGGCATTCTTTTTTTGCGTTTTTCTCTAAATTTAGGGAAAAAGCGCGTTCGTGGGTAAAAAATTAAATTACATATGTCTTAAAGTCTATTTTCCTGCTAATATATAAAGGGATTTCCAATATTTGTGTCGAAATACAAGTTTAGTAGTAAGAATGAAAAGAAATTGTAATAATACTAGTGTTTCAAAGTGTTATAATCTATGTAGAGAAAAACTAAAATTAAATTTCTAGTGATAGAACTTAGGTGGTTTCGTTAATGATTCAAATGAAAAATGTTGTGAAAAAGTATCCAAATGGTGTTGTTGCAGCAAACGGAATAACGATAGAAATAAAAAAGGGCGAGTTTGTTTATGTTGTTGGACCGAGTGGTGCAGGGAAATCAACATTTATTAAACTGATGTATCGCGAAGAAAAGCCGACATCAGGTGATGTGATGGTAAACGGTATTAACTTACGTACATTAAAGGCGAGTCGCATTCCACATTTGCGCCGTCAATTAGGTGTTGTGTTCCAGGATTTTAAATTATTGCCACGACTTACAGTGTATGAAAATGTTGCATTCGCGATGGAAGTTATTGAAGAGCAACCAAAAGTCATTCGTCAGCGTGTGATGGAAGTATTAGAATTAGTCGGCTTAAAGCATAAAGTACGCATGTTTCCTAGTGAACTATCAGGTGGCGAGCAGCAACGTGTTTCGATTGCTCGTTCTATTGTGAATCGTCCTAAAGTGATGATTGCCGATGAGCCAACAGGAAATCTAGATCCCGATACGTCGTGGGAAATTATGAATATATTTGAAGAAATTAATCGTCAAGGTACGACAATCGTCATGGCTACACATAACCGAGAAATTGTGAATACCATTCGTAAACGTGTGATCGCTGTTGAAGGCGGCATGATTGTCCGTGATGAGTACGGAGGTGACTACGGCTATGAAGGGTAGAACACTTGCGCGCCATTTTAGAGAGAGTATTAAATCATTAGGGCGAAATAGTTGGATGTCAATTGCCTCAATCAGTGCGGTAACAGTCACATTATTATTAGTCGGAGTCTTTATGGCAATCATGCTAAACTTGAATAAAGTGGCTTCAGATTTAGAAAATGATGTTGAAATTCGCGTAATGATTGAAATTATTCCAGATGAAGTTGAAATGAAAAAAATCGAGAAACAATTAATTGATGGGATTAAGAAGTTAAAAGATGTAGAGGAAGTTACATATTCTTCAAAAGATGCAGAATTAAATAAGTTGGTCAAAGATTTTGGAGATGAGTTAAGCTTATATGAACAAAATAACCCGTTGTATAATGTCCTTTATGTCAAAGCGGCAGACCCATTAAAAACAGCGGAAGTAGCGAAAAAAATTGATGGTTTAGAACATACACATGAAGTTAAATATGGTGAAGGTAAAGTAGAAAAGTTATTTAACTTCATAGATATTGCTCGAAATGTTGGGTTAGTGTTAATTGTCGGTTTATTATTTACAGCGATGTTTTTAATATCGAATACGATCCGAATTACGATTATTGCACGTAAAGAAGAGATTGAAATTATGAAGTTAGTTGGCGCAACGAATGCCTTTGTCCGTATTCCATTCGTATTAGAAGGTATGTGGTTAGGCTTAATCGGTTCCATCATCCCAATCGTTGCAATTACGTTTGCCTATTATAAAATTTATGAAATGGTTACACCAAAATTAAAAGGGGAACTTTTCCAACTCCTTGAAGTGGGGCCACTCATGTACCAAGTGAATGGATTAATCGCTTTAATCGGTATTTTAATAGGCATCTGGGGAAGTTTCATGTCTGTACGGAAGTTTTTGAAAGTATAAATATATTGATGCGTTTAGGAGGAAAAGAGATTTTGAATAAGCTGAACAAGCATTCGTATAAAATTATTGCTGCACTATTAGCGCTTGTATTGATCCTTGAAATGCCTGTAGCCTACGCTGCTTCTTTAAGTGATTTAAAGAAGGAAAGAAGCCAAATAGAAGCAGAAAAAAAGGAATTAACGAACTCACTTCAACAAAAAACGAGTGAAATTAAATCGAATCAAAATACACAAGAAAAAATCATAGGCCAATTAGAACAAATTGGGGCGAAAATAAATCAAACGCATAAAGAAATTGAATTAGTCGAGCTTGATATAGATATTGCCAATAAAGAAATTAGCGATTTAGAATTAGAAATTGCCGATTTGCAAAAGCGTATTGATCAGCGTGATGAACTATTACGAGAGCGAGCACGTGCGATTCAAATCGGAGGTACAGTAAGCTATCTTGATGTATTATTAGGCGCAAATAGCTTTGTCGATTTTATTGACCGATTTTCGGCAGTCAATACATTAATGGATGCAGATCGCCAAATTATGCGTGAGCAAAAGGAAGACCAAGAAAAGTTAGAAGAGCAAAAGGTTATCCTTGAAACAAAAAAGAAAAAGCTTGAAGAAAATAAAGCAAGGCTATCTCTATTAATGGCTGATTTAAAAGGGCAAAAAGCAGAAAAAAATCGATTAGTAGACGAGCTTGAAAAAGAAGAAGAAAAATTACGTAGTCAAAAATCAGAACTACAAGAACAATATGATGATAAAGTTGAAATTAGTCAAGAATTAGAAAAGCAATTCATTGCAGAACAGCGTCGTTTAGCAGAGGTTGCACGCCAAAAAGCAATTGAAGCAAAGAAAAAAAGAGATAGAGAAAAAGCGAATGCCTTAAGTTCCGGTTCTGGGAAATTACCGACCGTAGCAGCAGGAAATTGGACAAGACCAGCGGCAGGACGCTACACATCAGGTTTTGGTAGACGAAATATCGGTCCAATTGGCAGTAAAAACCACTTAGGTATGGATATTGCGAACTCAATTGGTACACCAGTTGTTGCAGTCGCAGATGGGGTTGTTTCCTATGCAGGTAGAATGGGTGGCTACGGAAATGTTGTCATGGTTACACATAATATTGATGGACAAGCATTTACCTCAACTTATGCTCATTTAAGTGGCTTTACAGCAAGTGTTGGTGATGTTGTATCAAAAGGACAACAAATCGCCAAGATGGGTAATACAGGGAATTCAACAGGTCCACACGTCCATTTGGAAATTCATGTCGGTGAATGGAATGGCGCACGTTCGAATGCAGTGAATCCATTACGTTACATTTCATTATAACGACGAAAAAGACAAAACTCGGAAAAAAACGAGTTTTGTTTTTTTATAAGAATATTTAGTGGATGTATATGATATGGTAAAACTATATAAAATGTAGCGAGGTGTACCACAGTGAAGAAAAACATTGGAATTGTCATCGTATTAGCATTGGTCATCATCATGGCTGGAACTTATATAAAAAGAGAAATCGATGCAAGCAATGCCATCCCTGAAAAATCAAAGGGCTATGAAGTGACACTTGGGGAAGAGGTAGGAATTCAAAAGGGACAAATCGCACCTGATTTCACATTGATGAATATACAGGGAGAAGAAGTAACCCTATCAGATTTACGTGGGAAGCGTGTCGTACTTAACTTTTGGGCGACGTGGTGTCCACCTTGTGAAGCCGAAATGCCGCATATGCAAAAATACTATGATAAATATGCAAAAAAGGACAATGTTGAAATTATCGGTGTCAATTTAACGTATGAAAAAGAAAATGTAGAGCGAGTAAAACAATTTCTAGAAAGTTATAATATTACGTTTCCTATTTTATTAGAGCCTGTTTGGAGTGTCTCGAAACAATATGAAATTATTACAATTCCATCTACATTTATGATTGATACAGAAGGAAAAATTCAAAAACAAATAATCGGACCACTAGATGTGGATGCTTTAAGAGAAAATGTCAAGGACCTGAACTAACTGAATAGAGAAAACATATTCGACTTTGAAAGTATGAAATTCGTCTTTCGTTCATAAATTTAAATGAACAGGAGGGAAGATTGTGCGAAGAAGTCGGATTTTTTTATTGCTAGGTATCATTATTTTAATACCTACAATTCTCTTTTTTTGGCTAGATCAGCAGCCCAATGCAAAGACACAAGATACGAGTTTTGCTGTGGTGAATGAGTTGCATGATTTAATCGCGAAAGAATCGGTTTATGATGTTACTTCAGAAAAGTTGGTTGAAGGGGCCCTTCGAGGGATGGCGAAAGCGATTGATGATCCATATAGCACGTATTATACACAGCAAGAAGCCGCTCTACATAAGCAAACACTTGCTAGTGAGCGCATTGGCATTGGGATTGAACTGAGTGAATCAGAAGGGAAATTTATCGTCATTTCACCAGTAAAGACGTCCCCAGCGGACAAGGCGGGTATTCGTCCTTTAGATGAAATCATTCAAATTAATGATACGCGTCTTGAAGGGAAATCGATGAGTGATGTGATGCAACTGATGCAAGGGAAGGAAGGAGAAATAGTAGAGCTTGTAGTGTTTCGGCCAAATATAGAACGTCATGTGAAAATTAGTGTCAAGAGAGCAAAACTTAAAAATAATACAGTGCAATCGGAAGTAATCCAAGTAGAAGATACACCGATTGGCTACGTAACCGTGACATTATTTGGTGAAGAAACAGGTGCGGAATGGCAACGTGAGCTGAATAAGGTATTTGAACAAGACGTGAAAGCATTAGTGATCGATGTTCGAGATAATCCTGGTGGCTATTTACATAGTGTCGCCCAAATGATTAGTACATTTGAACGGCAGGAGAAAATATTCGCCTATATGCAAAAAAGTAATGGGAAAACAGAGCCACTGAAAACAAAATATGTAGAAGAATTCTCTCCTTATATTGAAAAGTTGAAAAATATACCTGTTGCCATTATTCAAAATGAAGGAAGCGCCTCGGCTAGTGAAGTATTTGCAGGCGCATTACAAGATTGGCAACGCGCAACGGTTATTGGGGTAACAAGTTTTGGTAAAGGGACAGTTCAACAAAACTGGGAGCTGAAAAATGGTGGTGAATTAAAGCTATCTACAAACAAATGGCTCACACCAACACAGCGCTGGATTCATCATGTAGGAATCGAACCGGATATTGAAGTGAAGCAGCACCCGCTTTATGGAATTGGAACAAAGTTATTAAAAGGACGTTTTGAAACAAGTGAGTTTAGTGAGGAAATCGCTTATACTCAGAACGTTTTAGCAGAGCTTGGTTACGCGATTGTCCGCAAAGATGGCTTCTTTGATATGGAAACTGCACAGGCTGTTTCAAATTTTAGAAAACGCTATGATTTACAGGATGGACGCCATATGGATGAGCAGTTTTTCGCGAAGTTGACAGAGCAACTACAAACTTATAAAGACTCACAAATTAATGATACGCAACTTCAGATGGCGCTTAGTTTTGTCATGCACCAGCTTCAAATGTAGAGAAATAGTTTCAGATTTCACATCGTATATGTAGTTACAATTAGCACTACGCATAAACAGAAGGATTTGGTACAATAAATGAAGTAATGATTGGATGGTAGGTGGAAAAATGGATTCAACTATTTTAATAGAAGTTTTGAAAAGTATTGGAAGGTTTTTCATCAATCCATTACTATATATTGCTGTAATTTCAGCTATATTTTTAGGATATCAACGTGTAAAAAGAGAACGCAAATACTTTAAAACGCGTATTTTAGGAGGATGGTCTGAGTTAAAGACCATGTTCTTCGCTGGTTTTGTATTATCGTTAATTGTTTCATTATCTAGTATTGCAATCGGCTTAACTGTACCATTGGAGTTTTTAATTATAATTACGCTCATCAGTATGATTGGTTTACTGTTATTTAATTATCATTTATTATCTCCAATTATCGTGATCGCGGTAGCATTTGTTGTAGTCGCCGCGATGTATTGGCAAGATTGGTCCTTTGAAATCCTGGGCTTTGAATTTGTTGGACATAATGTTGCGGATGGGCTTGCGGTTACGGCGCCTATTTTAGCAGGTGTATTGTTAATGGCAGAAGGGTTATTAATCCGTCGGTATGGGGCAAAATTTGCTTCACCTATAGTAGAAACGACTAAACGAGGGTTTAACGGAATTGCTTATTTTAGTAAGAAAATTTGGGTTTTACCGGTGTTTATTATTATTCCCGGAGATGTATTTCAAGGGTTTTTACCGTATTGGCCGCATTTTTCATTGGGACAGGAACAATTTTCACTCGTACTGTTTCCGTTTGTTATCGGCTTCCAACAGCTTGTACGGAAAGTAATGCCAAAGTATGTCTATCCTGAACTTGGACGAAGTATTATTTTTATCGGTGAATTATTATTATTAGTTGGCTTTACTGCGTATTTTTTCCCTATTTTAGGTGCGATTGCATTAGCGATTGGGGTAATCTCGCGTACCATTATCGGTATTTATTATAAACGCAAAGAAGATCGTGATTCCTATGCAGTGATGCGAAGTGAAAAAGGTGCGATGATTGCGGCAGTACTACCGGATTCTCCTGCTGAAAAAATGGGCTTAGTTGCGGGCGAAATTATCCAACGTGTAAATGGTCAAGAAGTCTTTTCAGAAGATGAATTGTATAAAGCTCTACAAGTGAATGCAGCTCATTGTCGTTTAGAGGTAATCGATCATAACCAAGAACTACGATTAACTCAACACGTCGTGCATAACGAAGACCATCATAAAATTGGGCTATTGTTAGTGAAATAAAAGTATAAATGGAGGCACAACTCAGGCTTGACCTTGAGTTGTGTTTTTTATTGTAAGGCACGGTTGTTATTTTCCATATTTTTGATTAATATCGTGTATAGGTAATAAATCAAGGGAGTGGAGCAGATGAAGCTTGATGTTGAGTTGATGATTTTAGATGAATTAATTCAGGAGATTGTACAGGGTAAGTATCAAGTGAACGAGCAATTTCCTTCAGAAAACGAATTATCTCAAAAGTATAATGTGCCACGAATTAAGGTTCGAAATGCGTTTTTAAAGTTGGAGGAAATGGGCTATATATACTCGCAGCAAGGAAAAGGACGCTATTTAAAGGACAAGCAGCTAAAAATCAAGTTGCATTTAACAGGGGCACAAAGTTTTACGGAGAAGATGACTGAGGCAGGCTATGCATTTGAATCGAAAAATATAGGGTGTGAAAAAATTACCTACCATCCGCGCATCTACTCAATTCTGCAAGTTTCCCCAGAGGATGAAGTATTTAAAATTTCCCGTTTACGTATGATTGATGGTAAGCCAATCGCATTACATAGTTCTTTCGTGGCAAAATCTATCTTCCCGAATATTGAACAGGATGGTAGTCGATTAAGCTCCATGTTTGCTTATTATCGGGAAAATGGCTGGACAGAGTTTACTAGTAGCGATAGCCATTTGAGCATTTCTTTTCCGACAAGTGAAGAGCGTTCGATACTTCAATGTCCCTCATTAATCCCTCTTTTAATTGTAGAAAGTGATTGTATCGCAGCCTCACAACACAAAGTATTAGAGTATACCAAAATTATTTATCGTAGCGACTCTTTTACATATAAGATCCCTTCAGAATAAATTAAAGAAAAGTCACAACGTCATTTTATATGACATTGTGACTTTTTTTAGATTACGCGCTCTCTTGGAGGAATTTACTTTTTCTTTAGAAACCCTTTACATTCACTAGCTTGGCAACAAGTTATGATGAAGTTGTGGAGAGGTGAAGACAATGAAAAGAAAAAAAAGAATGCGTATTTTAATAGACGGTTCTCGAGAAGTAGCAAAGAAGTTAGCATCTCAAATAGAAGAGAGCTACGATGTGGAAATAATTATGCAACCACAAGAAGCTTTAACGATGATCAAAATGAGAGAATCGGCTAAAAAAACACAGTTCTATCTTGGAGAGGTACTCGTGACAGAATGTAAAGTGCAAGTGAACAATCAAGGTGGAATTGGCATTGTCGTAGGGTTAGATGAGGAACTTGCTTACCAGCTTGCAATCATTGATGCAGCGTTTGAAGCAAATTTAATAGAAATACAAAGTTGGCTGCCGTTATTAGAGGCAGAAGAGTTGAATTTAAAAACGCGATTGAAAGCAGAAGAGGACAATATTTATAAGACAAAAGTACAGTTTGAAACGATGGATGTATAGAACCTAGCTGGGAGGTGGAAAGAAGTATGGCAATGGATGTAGTGCATGATACGCAAAAGGGATATCGAACAATTCTTCACTGTATGTCTCGACCAGGAACAATTGAAAATGTAAGAGAAATAGCGGATAAGGTAACTGTGTCAATCGAATGTCTTTCAGCTACTTTTGTTACCTCATTAACGTTACTAGACAGAGAAGTTAGTTTTTCGGTTGTTGGAGGAGACACAAAAAAAATGGAAGAGCTATTTGTAGCCTATACAATGGCGACATCAGCAAGTTTAAAAACGGCAGATTATGTGTTTATTACGAAGCAGGCGAGTAAAGAGCAAATCATCTCTGTTTTTCAAAATGTGAAAACAGGAACGCTAATCAATCCACAACAGTCGGCCACAATTATTTTAGAAACAGAATACTTAAGTAACTCTGGTAATTTATTGTTGACAGGACCAGGAATTGAGGATACAGAGGAAGTTTCGATTGCTAATGATGAGTATTGGCTAGAAGCACGCAATAACGTAAATAGTGAATATCCTTTAGGGGTAGATATGATTTTACTAGATGAATTTGCTCATGTTATGTGTTTACCAAGAACAACAGTGACAAAAATTCGTGAGGTGTGAGAAATGGCTTATGTAGCTGTAAAAGGTGGGTCTGAGGCAATTGAGGAATCCATAAAAAGGTTAACGTTTGAACGAATTCATACGCAACAAGTGTTAGAAATAGACGCGATTATGGCAGGGATGCAGGGAATGATTGATCAGGTGATGTCAGAAAGCAGCCTGTACTCGGAGTTGCTAGCAGCACTTGCGATTAAGCAAGCTCAAGGCAATATGGAAGAAGCTGTTTTCCTATTGCGTGCACATCGCTCAACATTGCCGAGAAATTACTACACGCGTGTCATTGAGACAGACAATATGTTTGTAGAAAGAAGAATTTCCGCTAGTTTCAAAGATATTCCTGGTGGGCAAATTTTAGGGGCTTCCTATGATTATACGCATCGTTTAATGGACTTTAATTTACTATCGGAATCAAAGGAAGCTATGCAAAAGTGGCTTCTCGAGTACGAACAGGAAAGCCAACGTAGTTCAGGTGCAATTACACTTCAATCTCTACCTAAAGTGGTAGCATTTTTGCAAAAAGAAGGGTTATTTCCTACGTATGAAGAGGACCAAACAGAGCCGCTTGACGTGACGAAACGCAGTGTTCAATTTCCAACGACCCGCAGTGAACGATTGCAAATATTAACAAGGGGTCAAACAGGTGCAGTGACATCACTTGGATACGCTGCTATTCGTGGGTACGGTTCAGTTCATCCGACAGTTGGGGAATTGCGAGTTGGGAAGTTACCGCTTACGGTTGCTTATCCAATGGACCAAACAAATGATGAAGAAAATGACTTTTACATCGGTCAAATTAAGGTGACTGAAGTAGAATCATTCATTCCGATAACAACTAAAAATGAAAAGAATGAAGAAGAAATTGAATTCGAAATTGGCTACGGCATTTGCTATGGACAAAATGAAACAAAGGCAATTGCAATGAGTATTTTAGATCAAGCATTGGAAAATGGTAATCAAGATTATCCAACACATGATGAAGAATTCATTCTTATGCACATTGATTCTGTGGAGTCTACTGGGTTCATATCCCATTTGAAATTACCTCATTACGTAACGTTCCAGTCAAAATTGGATAGTGTGAGGAAAATAAAAAAGGGGACTGATCAGCATGAAAAATAAAACTCATTTTGCACTAATGGATGAAGGTTCAAAAAAAGAAATCAGACGGGCTACTTTAAAAGCAGTTGCCATCCCTGGCTATCAAGTGCCGTTTGCATCGCGGGAAATGCCGATTGCACGCGGCTGGGGAACGGGAGGTCTACAACTTACCCTTTCAATTATTGGAAAGGAAGATGTATTAAAAGTCATTGATCAAGGGGCAGATGAATCAGTTAATGCGGTCAATATAAAAAAGCTTGTGCATCACACAACGGGGGTAGAAACAACAACGGAAACAGAGGACGCCACAATTATTCAATCAAGGCATCGAATTCCTGAAGTACCTGTTACTGAAAAGCAGATTATTGTTTTGCAAGTTCCGATTCCTGAACCGCTTCGTTTAGTAGAGCCGAGTGAAATGAAAACGAAGCAATTACATGGCGAAAAAGAATATAGCGGTGCATGGCTTATGCTATTTGAACAAATTATGAAGTACGGAAAAACAGCAACATATGCAGACCATCCAGTGTTTGTTCATGATCGTTATGTGATGGCACCTAGCCCGATTCCGAGGTTTGATAATATCAAAATGAATGTTTCAAAAGCACTCATATTACTAGGAGCAGGTCGCGAAAAGAAAATTTACGCTGTTCCGCCTTATACGAAGGTCACTTCATTAGCATTTGAGGATTATGCGATGGAGGTGGAATCTTTTGCAGGGAAGCATTGTAGCTTATGCCACTCTAGGGATGTATTTTTAGATGAATTGGTGAATGAAGAAACGAATGTTACTTATTACCAATGTAATGATACGAGTAACTGTCTTGCAACATTGAACGAGAAAGAGAAAGTAGTAGAGGTGGGAATTGGAAATGCATGATAAACCTATTTTGCATGTGGTGAATTTGAAAAAGCAATATGGTCCGGGCTGTGCTGTTTGTAGTCATAATCATGAAGTTGCTTTAGAGAAAAACCGTTGTCCGGAGTGCGGGACAGTGTTTGCATGTAATGATTTATCGTTTGACGTTTACCCTGGTGAAATTTTAGGCGTAGTTGGTGAAAGTGGAAGTGGCAAGTCGACAATGATGAAATGTCTCTATTTCGACGAAGAAGTAAGTTCCGGTGAGGCGTATATTAGCTGTTACGAAGAAGGGGAAACGAATGTTTTTCAAGAGTCTTCACAAAAGTTGCGTCATATTCGCAATACGATATTAGGGATGGTTTATCAAAATCCAGTATTAGGTTTAAAAATGGACTTTTCATCAGTAGGAAATATTGCTGAAAAAATGATCGCAGCAGGTGATCGTAACGTAAATCGAATGGAAAACCGTTCTAAAGTGCTTTTAGAACATGTCCATATTCCGATTGCACGAATGAAAGATGAACCAAAAAAGTTTTCTGGTGGTATGCAACAGCGCGTCCAAATTGCCAAAGCCTTATCGAATCATCCGCCTATTTTATTGTTGGATGAAGTGACGACAGGTTTAGACTTATCCGTTCAGGCAAGTGTTTTAGATTTAATTAAGACGATTCAACAAGAACTGGGCATTAGTATGATTGTTGTTTCACATGATTTAGCAGTCATTCGCATGTTAGCGGATCGTACGATGGTCATGCTCGATGGAAGGATTATTGAACAAGGATTGACTGATCAAATACTAGAAAATCCACAGCATGCCTACACGCAGCAGCTTGTGTATTCGCTCATTTAACGGAGGGGTTTTGTGTACTTATTAACGAACGGGCAAATTATTTTGGAAGATAAAATAGTGTATCATCATGCAGTTGTGATTGAAAATGATTGCATTTCAGCTATCATTCCAGAAACGGAACTTTCACAATATATTGGATATGAACGAATCGATGCAAATGGCGGATATATTTCACCAGGTTTTGTAGATATTCATTCGGATTATATAGAAAGTATTGTTTCGCCACGACCTACGAGTTTAATGGATTTTAATATGGGCATTCGTGAAGCAGAGCGAATTTTAATTAGTCACGGCATTACAACAATTTATCATTCACTTTCCATTTATAAAGATGATGGTTTTAGCCATAAACCCATTCGCAATCCGCAAAATGTAAATCGTCTAATTGATGTCATTAATGAAACACATACAAGTCAGCATTTGATTCGCAATCGGATGCATGCAAGATTTGAAATAGACAATATAGAAGAAGTTGATAAATTCATTCAAAATATTAAAGATGAAAAAGTTCATTTGATTTCATTCATGGATCATACACCAGGGCAAGGGCAGTATCGAAATTTAGAAGTGTATCGTAATACAATAAAAGGTTACAACAATATTTCTGATGTTGCGGTTGAAGAAATCATCTCAAATAGCACGAAAAAAGACAAAATTACGTTGGACCAAATAAAAGAAATTAGCCAAATCGCGATTGAAAAAAATATCGCGGTTGCATCCCATGACGATGATGAAATTGAAAAACTATCGTTAGTGAAAAGTTTCGGCACGACGATTAGCGAGTTTCCAACGACGCTTGAAGTAGCCAAAAAAGCAAGAAAACTGGGATTATGGACAATTGCCGGAGCGCCTAATGTTATGTTAGGTGGGTCACACTCAGGAAATTTATGTGCCACAGAAGCGATTCGAGAAAACGCCATTACTATTTTATGCAGTGACTATTATCCACCAGCCTTGCTACATTCCCTTTTTAAATTAAGTGAAGAGGGTGGACAAGATTTACATGAAATGTTTCAGCTTGTCACATTAAATCCTGCAAAAGCAGTGCAAATTGACAATCAAATTGGCTCGATCAAGGAAGGGAAAAAGGCAGATATCATCGTTATTGAAAAAATGGATGATGGCTTCCCTATAGTTACGGCTACCTTTGTGGATGGAAAGCTCATAACAAGGACGAACTATCGGTCAACAAAAAGTCATATGCAGTTAACTTGATTCAGCATTCATCTCCTACTTCTATAAGTGGGCGATGAATGCCAAAAATGCAATTCTATTCAGTGGAGGTTCAAACCCCGGCTGAATCAAGTTAAGCCCCGGCGGATGTCACAGATTTTTAAGGGGAGCTTTTCGAGCGAGCTCGAAAAAATCTGGACGCAATTACGCCGAGACGTAATTGATTAAAAAATTAAGATGGGAGGTAGGATTTAATGGCTCAATTACTAGAAGTAAAAGCATTAAATAAATCGTTCACCATTCATCATTTGGATAAGACGATACATGCAGTGAAGGATATTAATTTTTCGTTAGATGAAGGACAATTTATTGGGATTGTCGGAAAAAGTGGTAGTGGGAAATCGACCATTTTGAAAATGATTTACCGAACATATTTGCCAGAAGAAGGCGAAATCATCTACCACTCAAAGCAGTTTGGAAAAATGGATTTAATGTGTGCTGCGGAAAGGGAAATGATCTATTTACGTAAATATGAAATTGGCTATGTTTCACAGTTTTTAAGTGTGATGCCAAGAACAACAGCACGTGCAATTGTCGAAAACTCAGTTATTGAAATGGGAAAATCACGTCAGGAAGCAAAGCAAGTTGCGGAAGAAGCACTTCGTCATTTTGATTTAGACCCAGAGCTTTGGGATAACTATCCTGTTACGTTTTCAGGCGGTGAAAAGTTAAGGCTTAATATAGCGAGCGCAATTGTCAAAAAACCTCGTCTATTATTACTAGATGAGCCGACTGCTAGCTTAGATGATGCCTCAAAAGTGAAGGTTCGTGAGGCGATTGAAAAGCTGAAGCAAGAAGGAACAACGCTCATCGGTATTTTTCATGATTTGCAATTTATGGACGGGCTTTGTGATAAAGTATTTGATTTTCAACAAGGAAAGTGTTTGGAAGGAGAAATCGTATGATAGCCGATTTACATATTCATTCCAATTATTCCGATGGTTCAAATACAGTGGAAGAAATTATGGAAATGGCTAGTAAAAAGGGTGTTTCGCTTATTGGGCTTGTGGATCATGACACAATTCGGGGAATTGAACATGCCAGGCAAGCTGGAAATCAAAGAGGAATTACAGTTATTCCAGCAATAGAAATATCCGCTTATGACTTCAAAAGAAATCGCAAAGTGCATATTTTAGGCTATGGATTTCAAAAAGATGCAAAGCATATTCAACAGCTTTGTGAGCCGCTCTTACAGCGAAGACATGCAAACTCTCTTTGGCAAATTGAACAGCTGCAGGCGAACGGTTATGAGATTACTTGTGAAGAAGTAGTAAAGAATGCATCTCCAGGAGGCATTATATATAAACAGCATATGATGGCATGCTTAACGACTGCGCATTTCACGACGCCAGCGTATAAACGATTATATAAAGCGCTATTTAAAGGCGATGGCATTTGTGCACGAGATATTGAATACGTCGATGCGATTGAAGCGGTACAGGCCATTAAGAAAGATGGAGGATTGGCAGTTTTAGCTCATCCTGGTCAGCTCAATTCATTTGATCTCATTCCAGAGCTTGTACAAAATGGTCTGGATGGAATTGAACGGAATCATTTTGATCATTCAAAGGAAGATATGAAAAAAGTAGAGGCATATGCAAAGGAATTTAGCCTATTTTTAACAGGTGGCAGCGATTTTCACGGAAATTTTGGAACGGCTATTCAAATTGGAGAAGTCACTTGCCCAGCAGATGCGGTGCAAAAGTTTATGTCGATTGTCTAAAAAACAAACTACACTATTGAGGGAGAGTCTAATGAAAAAATCACTTTTATCAATTGCGATGTTACTTCTTTTAGCTACTATTTTAGGTGCTTGTTCGAATGAAAAATCAGCTAGCTCTAAGGATATTACAATGGTATGGTACCCGAACGAATCTGGAAATGACTTAAAAGCTGCACGTGATGAGATTGGCAAAGTGATAGAAGAAGCTACAGGAAAGAAAGTCGAGCATAAATTAACGACGGATTATGCAGTAGCCATTGAATCAATTGCTGGTGGTAAAGCACAACTCGCTTTCATGGGTGCTCAAGGTTATATTGAAGCAAAAAATAAAAGTGAAACAGTTGAACCAGTTGTTGTGCCAAGTGGAGTATCGGGTACATTAGAGGATGCTGTTTATTATAGTTGGTTAGCAGCTCGACAAGCAGATACTGAGAAATATAAGACAAATGGTGAATTTTCGATTGATAATATTGAAAATTCTAAATTCTCATTCGTATCAAGTAGTTCAACTTCAGGATTTAAAGTGCCATCAAGTAGTATTGTCTCTCACTTTTCAAAAGAAGAACAGTGGAAAGACTTAACTGCGGAAGATTTAATGGAAGGCGACAAATTCTTTAAAGAGGTTTTATATGGGGACTCACATCAAGGATCTGCTATTAACTTATTAAGTGAGCGCGCCGATGTTGCAGCATTTTGTGATACATGTGTAGGGAACTACATTGAGTTAGCTGATGGAGATGCAAATAGTGTCGGTGCAACTTATAAAGTGAGACAAGATGCTGCAGAGCCATTTAATAAATTACCAGGAGAAGAATTTACATTAATTAGCGTAACACCTGTATTAAATTCTCCATTTGTAGCAAATACAGAAACACTAGGTGAGGAAGATTTAAAGAAAATCCAAGATGCTTTAACATCTGATGTAGTTGGAAACAATGAAAAGATTTTCGTGCCTGAAGGATCTGATGTTTCGGGTCTCTTTAAAAAGACAGCGGAAGAACGTTTTATCGTTGCAGAAGATGCTTGGTTTAATCCAGTTCGCGAACTTTCAAAATAATCAATAGAAGAACTTTTTCAAAGGGGCGTATTCATCAAGTAGCTTAACGATGTAGAGCGCTCCTTTGCTTGAAATGAAAATCTGATTTGAGGAGTTTTTAGCATGCCTTTATTAGAAGTGAAAAATATTACGAAACAGTATGAAAAAGATAAAAAAGTTTTGTCGGGGATTAGCTTTGATGTAAATGGAGGAGAATTTATTTCCATCATTGGTCCATCTGGTGCTGGAAAGTCGACATTGCTTCGTTGTATTAATCGTATGGTTGATTTTTCAAGCGGTGAAATCCTTTTTCATAATACTGATATTATGTCCTTGTCTAAAAAAGATTTACGCAAATATCGTACGCAAATCGGGATGATTTTCCAACACTATAATTTGGTGTCACGTTTAACGGTCATTGAAAATGTATTACATGGTAGATTGGGCTATAAAACGACTTTACAAGGTATCATGACTCGTTTTACAGAAGAAGAGAAAAAAGAGGCATTTCATCTGTTAGAGAAGTTGGGAATGAGGGAACATGCATACAAAAGATGCGACCAGTTGAGTGGAGGTCAAAAGCAGCGGGTAGGTATTGCACGTGCGCTAATTCAGCAACCAAAAATATTGCTTTGTGACGAACCGATCGCTTCCCTCGATCCAAATTCCTCTAAAGTAATTATGGATCATTTGAAAAATATATCACAAGAACTACGTATTACATGTATTGTAAATTTGCATCAAGTCGATGTGGCGAAACATTATTCTGAGCGAATTATTGGGCTAAATGGCGGTCAGATTGTTTATGATGGGGCTCCTCAAGAACTAACAACAACTAATATCCATCAAATATATGGATCAGAAGCTGAAAATCTCATCTTGGCATAGGAGTGAAAATGAATGAAAATCGATGTATATAGAAAAAAGAAGCGTCAATTTACAATTTTTTCTCTCATTGTCCTTTGCATGACATTCATAACGGCTAAGCTGACCAATTTTAGTTTCGTACAAGGGATTTCTTCAGTCCCGGAAGCCTTTAGGTGGATGGGCTCTAACCTTCTCATTACGCGTGAATCATTTGAGAAGATGCCTTCTATACTAGATAAATTGATAGAAACAATATTTTTATCGATTACGGCTACAACGACAGCTAGTATCATCGCATTGCTGCTGGCGCTATTAGGCTCACAAACGACGAAAGTTAATGGTTTTTTTAGTACATTGAGCCGCTTTATTGCATCAGTATTTCGGAATATCCCGATTGTAGCGTGGGCTTTAATTTTATTATTATCATTTGGCCAAAATGCGCTCACAGGTTATTTTGCTTTATTTTTGGCAACATTAGGATTTTTAACACGAGTCTTTACAGAGACAATTGATGAAACAAGTAACAGCTCGGTTGAAGCACTTCAAGCAACAGGAGCGAACTATTATCAAGTAGTGTCAAAAGCGGTGCTACCAGAATGTTCCCCGCAAATGATTAGCTGGATTTTATTCATGATCGAAACGAATATTAGAAGTTCTACACTAGTCGGAATTTTAACAGGAACAGGTATCGGTTTTGCCTTTGATTTGTATTACAAAAGCATGAACTATAATGTTGTGAGCCTCATTACGTTAAGTATTGTAGTAGTTGTCATTGCAATCGAGTTGATCTCCAACTATATTAGGAGGGTTATTTTGTAATGGATACCGTAAAAAGTAGTGTAACCTTTGATATAAGAACGAAGCCATCAGGAAAGATTAAAATAACAAATTGGAATAAGTCGAAGGTTGTTATGACAGGGACGTTACTTGTCTTAACCTTATTAACGATTTACGGATTTCTAACGTTTGACTATAAAGAAATTAACTTGATCCAAGCCACTTTGGATACACTGGCTAATTTGAAACTTATGTTTTTACAGGCAAACTTAAACAACTTTACTTTAGCAGAAGCCATTTATCAAATTGGTTTGACAGTAGGGTTAGCGTTTTTAGCGACGATCATTGGTGCGGTCATTTCATTATTCATTGCCTTATTTGCGGCAAAAAATTTATCTCCAAAACCGTTAGCTAATACGATCATCATTTTTATCGCGTTCATTCGTGCTGTCCCGACCGTTTTATGGGTGTTCATATTTGCCATTGCAGCAGGTCTTGGAAGTGAGGCAGCTATACTAGGGATGCTTCTTCATACAGTTGCCTTTTTAGTAAAAGCTTTTGCGGAGTCAATTGAAGAGCTGGATGCTGGCGTAATAGAAGCGTTACGTGCGAGTGGTGCGAACTGGTGGCATGTCGTAACAAATGCCGTCATCCCATCTACTATGACGTCACTATTATCATGGACCTTCCTTCGATTTGAAACGAATTTTACTGTTGCTGTAGCAATGGGGGCAGTTGCTGGTGCTGGTGGTATCGGCTTTGAACTGTTCATGGCATCAGGTTTCTATTTTGATATGAAAGAAGTAGGGTTTATTACGTATGCGATTCTTCTCATTGCTGTTATGTTAGAATTTATGTCAACGAGATTAAAAAAACGCTACATCGTGAAAAGTTAAAGACCTTAATATGCTAAAAAAGAGGTTTGGTCGTCTAATTCATAGACTTTCAAACCACTTTTTGTGATTGAAAGACTCACTTATGTATTTTTCCAACCAAACCTCCTCACATTTTAAAAGCATCCATAACAAATAGAACTTTCACAGAACCTAACCCCTACAAATGTCGAATTATGGTATTATGTAAGAAAAGAAATATAAAAGAAATAATATTCAGTAAAAAAGGAAATGCTTGTTGGTAGTAGGGGTGAATTCTATGTTTGATTGGCTTAGTATTGATAATCTTGAGGCGGTAATTGAACAATATAAATTATTAGGTCCATTTGCAGGAATTATTTTAACATTTATCGAATCTTTTATACCAATTTTGCCACTGTTCGTTATTGTAGTAGCAAATGCCAGTGCGTACGGATTATTTTGGGGATTCCTGTTATCTTGGATAGGCACGGTGGCAGGATCCTATGCCTTTTTCCTGCTCATTCGCAAATTCGGGAATCATCGTATTTTTAAACCAATAAAAGGACAGCAGCAAATAAAAAAGCTCATTCATTGGGTAGATATCCGAGGGTTTACGCCACTATTTATTTTACTTTGTTTACCATTCACACCAGTTGTTGTTGTCAATAGCGTTGCGGGTCTTTCAAATATAAAAAGGAAATATTATCTGTTTACATTGTTCGCTTCTAAGCCAGTCATGATTTTTTTGATGAGCTATTTAGGGAGTGATTTACGGGCGATATTAAGTGCACCAGTAAAAATCATCGTTTCTGGTCTTATTATTTTGGCAATTTGGGGCATCGGTAAATTTGTGGAAAGAAGTTTAAATAAGCGAGTAGAACGGGATTTACGAGCAATCGATCAAAATAAAAAAGATAAACTACAAGGAATGTGAGTACTAAAAAGTGCTCATATTTCTTTTTTCGCGTGTTATGTTCTAAATGATATGAGAACATACATTCTTGTTGTATAATGGGATAAACAATTGAAAAAAGAGGTGGGAAATGTGTCATTACGCGTCATATCAGGAAGAGCAGGAACAGGGAAAACGGCATTTGTTCATAAAGAAATCGTAGAAGATCTGAAAGAGAATCCACTCGGGTCACCCATTTTTATTATCGTCCCTGACCAAATGACCTTCTCAACGGAATATGAATTAACAAATCATTATGGTCTTGATGGAATTATGCGTGCCCAAGTCATGACATTCAAACGATTAGCATGGTTTGTTTTGCAAAGTGAAGGGGGCATTACGAAAGAGCGAATTGATGGGACAGGTTATCGCATGTTAATTCGTCGTATTTTAGAAGAACATAAGGAAGAGTTTTTATTATTCCGCCAGGCAGCAGGCAAACGAGGATTTACAAAAGAAGTCGAACAAATTTTAAAAGAGTTTAGCCAATATAATATTAATGTTGAAACAATTGAGCCCCTAATAGATACGTTAAAGGAAACTGGTGCAAGTAAAATCCTTCTTCATAAAATGCATGATTTACAAATTATTTTAAAGCAATTAAATGAACGCATTGGGCTGGATTATGTAGATGGTGATGGTTATTTCCCACTGTTAATCGAGCGGATGCCAAAGATGGAAAGTTTGCGTGAAACACATGTCTATTTAGACGGGTTTGTATCATTTACGGGGCAAGAATTTGCGATTTTAAAGCAACTTTTACTGTATACGAAGCGTGTGACGGTTGTTTTACCATTTGAAGATGCACAGCGTGATAAATTGGAAGGTGCTGTATTTTATCGTGCTGCGATGTCCTATGAAAAATTACAACATGAACTGAAAAAAATACAAGTTGAAAACAACATCACAATTGAAGAAGAGCAACGAATTCATCTCGACATGAATTATCGTTCGAAACATGCAGAACTCTATCATATTGAGCAAAATTTCCATGCACCATATTTCGCACCCATCTATGCCCAGCATCATATACAAGTCATTGAAGCTGCGAATCCTCGTGCAGAAGTGCAGGCAATTGCCCAGGAAATAAAACGTTTAGTTGTCGAAGAAGGCAAGCGGTATAAGGATATCGGGATTATGTATCGTCAAGCGGATGTGTATGATGCGATACTTGCGACGACGTTTAAACAATACGAAATTCCATTGTTTTCTAATGAAAAGCGGTCGATGTTATATCATCCATTAATCGAATTTAGTCGTTCAGTATTAGAAATTATTACAACTAATTGGAAGTATGAACCGATTTTCCGCAGTGTCAAAACTGATTTGTATTTTGCTCAAAATGCGAAAATTGCCGAAATGCGTGATCAAGTAGATGTTTTGGAGAACTTTGTCATTGCCAAAGGAATTGTTCATGATCGCTGGTTTAATGAAGAAGTTTGGCATTATCGCCGCTTTAAATCACTCGAAAAAATTAATGCAATCCAAACAGAAGATGAACTGAAACAAGAGAAGCGTTTAAAAGAAGCGCGAGATATTATCCGCAAACCTGTGTCTGCTTTACAGCAAAAATTGAAGCAAGCGAAAACAGGTCGTGAAATTGTCATTGCGCTCTATGAATTTATGGATCAACTTGACGTGTATAAAAAGCTTGTCAAAATGCAAGAAAAGGAAGAGCAAGCAAATGCACTTCATCAATCTTTTGAGCATGAACAAGCATGGAATGGCTGGGTGCATATTTTAGAGCAGTTTGACTTAATGTTTGGTAATAAAGAAATAACTGTCGAGGATGCTGCGCAAATTTTAGATGAAGGCTTTGAGACGCTGCAATTTTCTAGTGTCCCGCCGACTTTAGATGAAGTAACCGTTTCGACACTTGAATTTGCTCGTTTTGATAATATGCAGGCGATTTTCATTATTGGCGTGAATGATGGGGTGTATCCGATGCGTATGGATGCTGGGGGACTTTTATCCGATGATGAACGCGCAACGTTTGAAAAGTCGGATTTTGAGCTAGCACCAGGAATAAAAAGTCGATTACTTCAGGAGAGCTTTTTATTTTACCGAGCGATTTCATCACCAACGGATAACCTGTTTATTACCTTTTCAAGTGCTGACGAAGAAAGTAAGGGCAAGCTCCCTTCGTTGTATATTAACCGTTTGCATAAATTATTCGAGGTGGAGACAGCGGATGGGGAAAAGCAAAAAACATTACCACATAAGCGTGTAGACATTGATCCGCTCGAGGAAATCGATTCGAAACAAATATTAAATTATTTACGTCATCCATCACCAGCAGTCGGCTTTTTAATGACGCAATTGAAAAAAGCGCAACTCGAGCAAAAGCCATTAAAGGTGGAGTGGAGCGCATTACAAGCATTTTATGAGCGCCAGCCAAAATGGCAAGAGGTGTTAGCATTTGTCACGAAGCCACTTACCCAGGTAAATGAAGCGGAGCCTTTGACCGAGGAAATGGCAACAAAATTATACGGAGAAGATTTTTTAGCAAGTGTATCCCGCATTGAAAAATTTTATAGCTGTCCGTATTCACATTTTGCTTCATACGGCCTAAAGTTGCAGGAACGTGCGGAATTTAAATTGGAAACGTTCGCAATGGGTGATTTATTCCATGAAGCGATTCGCAAAATTTTATCTGATAATGAGCAGCCGATTCCACTGAATAATTACCGCGCATGTTATGAGCAGGCTGATCAAACGGTCACTGCTTTGGTTAATTATTTCTCTTACAGTATTTTAAAAAGTAGTCATCGGTTTGAATACATTAAAACGAAGCTCGTGAAAATTGTCGCGCGCACATTATTTGCACTTATTAATCAAAGTGAGCTTTCCAAATTTAAAGCGATTGCCCACGAAAAACCTTTTGGAAAACGCGATGATAAAAACGCAGAAAAGGATGACCAAAATCCATTAAAGCCGTTAGAAATTGAACTTGAAAATAATCGTAAAATGTATGTGCGTGGACAAATTGACCGAATTGATGCGTATAAAGATGCGGAAAACCTATATTTACGTGTCATTGATTATAAATCGAGTGGGCGAAAATTAGATTTTACAGAAGTGTATAACGGCATTTCGATGCAATTATTAACGTATTTAGATGTTGCATTACAAAATGTACCGATTTTAGCGAAGGAAAGTAAGTTTGTCAGTGATTTATCAGAGCTCGAAAATATTATTGTACAAGCAGCTGGTATGTTCTATTTACATGTGCATAATCCACTTATTCAAACGGAAGATTACACAGAGCTTGAAAAAATTGAAGGGTTGCGTCAAGAAAAGTTTAAATTAAGTGGCTATATGTTAAAAGACGTGGAAGTTGCGCAATTAATGGATACGTCATTAGAGCCAAGTAAAACGTCGATCATCGTACCAGCAGCATTTAAAAAAGATGAAAATCTTGAATTTAATGGGCGCTCGTCAAAAGTAATTGAGCCAAAAAATATGGAAAACCTTCAGCAATTTGTCCACCATAAATTACGTGATGCAGGCAATGAAATTTACCGTGGAAACACAGAAATAAAGCCTTATAGTTTGAGCAATCATACTGCATGTACGTTTTGTAACTATAAGTCCGTCTGTCAATTTGACCAAGCTGAAGCGGGCAATCGTTTCAATGAGTTGAAAAAACAATCGGAGCAAGAAGTATTTGAAAATATTGATAAGGTGGTATGCATGCATGATGATTCCAACTAAACCGGAAAATGTTCAATGGACAGATGTACAGTGGAAAGCCATCTATGCATCAGGTCATGATATTTTAGTATCGGCAGCGGCAGGCTCTGGGAAAACGGCTGTCTTAATTGAACGTCTTATTCAAAAGATTTTAGCGCCAGAAGGTCGTCGTATTGATGTGGATGAATTATTAGTCGTGACATTTACAAACGCTTCGGCAGCTGAAATGCGTAATCGAATGGCAGAGGCGCTGGAAAAATCGATCGAACAAGATCCGCATAATGCATTTTTACGACGACAGCTTAGCTTATTAAATAAAGCACAAATTTCGACGCTGCACTCTTTTTGCCTAACGATTTGCCGTGAATTTGCGTATACGATTGACTTAGATCCAGGTTTTCGTTTAGCGAGTACAGAAGAAGCGGCATTAATGCAAGATGATGTGTTAATGGACGTACTTGAAAAAGCGTATCGCGGGGATATGGACCATTTATTTACGAAAGAAGAGCTGTATACACTTGTCGATAGTTTTGCTACGGATCGCAGTGACCAAGCGATTGAAAAGCTCTTGCAGGAAATGTATAAAGTGTCGCGTGTACAGCCTGATCCGTATGAATGGTTACGCGCATTACCTGATAAATATGACATTGACGAACAAATGCCGATTGATGATTTAGTAATTGCTCAGGAAATTCGCCCGATGATTGTGGCGAACTTAAAAGAAATAGTCGCGCGTCTTGAAAAAGGGTACAAAATTGTTTCTGTACAGCCGGCACTACAAAAAAATGAAGCCCTTTTTGCAAATGAATACGGGGCAGCAAAGCAAGTACTTGAAGCGATGGAAAGTGGTACGTGGGAAGAAGCGTATGCATTAATGCCACTTATTAAATTTGAGCGAATTAAGGCTGTTACTAAAAAAGATACGGAAGAGGATCAGCGTTTTTATCAAGTTGCAAAAGGTTATCGTGATCAGGCGAAGGACATGCTCGCCACTTTATCGGAAACATTTTTTGCGCGTCATCCGAAACTATATGTGAAGGAAATGGCAGAAACAAAGCCCATTATTGAAACACTCGTTAAATTAACGATTGAATTTAGTGAAGCATTCAAACAAGCAAAGCAAGAGCGTGGGTTACTCGATTTTTCAGATTTGGAGCATTATGCGTTAGAAATTTTATCGCATGCTGAAATCAAAACGATACCACCAACGCCATCTGAAGTAGCGATAAATTTCAAGGAACGCTTTAATGAAGTGCTTGTGGACGAATATCAAGATGTCAATTTTTTGCAGGAAACAATTCTCCAACTTGTGAAAAGCGGAGGTGAGGCGGACGGGAATATGTTTATGGTCGGCGATGTAAAACAGTCGATCTACGCGTTTCGATTAGCTGAGCCACGTTTATTCCTTGAAAAATATAAACGATTTGATGAAAATCCAGTCAATAATGGCATGAAAATCGATTTAAATGCGAATTTCCGAAGTCGTTCTGAAGTATTAGACGGCACGAACTATGTATTTGAGCAAATTATGGACGAAGAAGTTGGTGATATTCAATATGATGAACAAGCAAAATTAAAGTTTGGTGCTAGTTATGATGAGCAGCAAATGCCAGTTGAGCTTGTTTTATTAGAGGGTGATGCCAAGCTGCAAACGATTGCAAATTCAGATGGTGATGGGGAAGAAGAGGAAAGTATTAGCGCGGCGCAACAAGAGTCACGCTATATTATTAATCGGATTCAAGAAATGGTCAGAGGTGGCGCGCAAGTTTACAACCCAAAAACAAAATTAACGCGTCCAATCAGTTACCGAGATATCGTTGTGCTCATGCGCTCACGTACGTGGTATGCGACGTTTGCTGAGGAGTTTAAGATGGCGGGGCTACCGCTTTATGCCGAAACAGATGGTGGTTATTTTGAATCATTAGAAGTGATGATTATGCTGAATACGTTAAAGGTAATTGATAATCCGTATCAAGATATCCCGCTCGCATCTGTTTTACGTTCTCCTTTCATCGGTTTAACTGAAAATGAGCTAGCGGCCATTCGTTTAATTAATGGGAAAGTACCGTTTTATGAAGCGTTGAAGCAATATATGGTCAAAGCATCTGGTGAAATGACGATTGCAACCGAGCAAAAGCTACAAAAGTTTTTGACGCTCCATGAAAAATGGCGTAACTTTTCTCGTCACGGCTCGCTTGCAGACTTAATTTGGCAAGTATATTTAGATACGAGTTACTTTGAAATGATCGGGGCAATGGTGAATGGGAAACAGCGCCAGGCAAACTTACGCGCGCTTCATGACCGCGCACTGAGCTATGAAAAAACATCTTTCCGTGGTTTATTCCGTTTTTTACGATTTATCGACCGGATGCATTCGCGCGGGGACGATTTAGGCATTGCCAAATCAATTGGAGAAGCCGATGATGTGGTCACGCTATTGACGATTCATAAATCAAAGGGCTTGGAATATCCTGTCGTTTTTGTGGCGGGGATGAGTCGCGGGTTTAACACGAAAGATTTAGGCAACCGCTACATTTTTGACCAAGACTTTGGACTCGCTATTAAGTCTGTCAATCCAGATTTAAACATCATGTCAACGTCACTGCCGCATTTATATGTAAAAGAAAAAAAGCTTGCCAAAATGAAGGCTGAAGAAATGCGCATTCTTTATGTGGCGATGACCCGAGCGAAAGAGCAGTTAATTTTAGTTGGTTCGATTAAAGATTGGGAAAAGCAAAAAGAAGAGTGGTCATTTTATCAGGAGTTAGAGGAAATGGTGTTGCCGAGCTATACGCGTTCGAAAGCGAATCATTATTTAAGTTGGGTTGGACCAGCTGTTGCAAGGCATCAGGACTTTTTATTTGCACAATATGGCAAGCGCAATGATGCAGTGCAGACAGCGAAATGGTTTGTGAATATCATTTCAAATGAAGCATTTCTAGCTGCGGCTGGAACAGAGGAAGAAATGATTGCGGCAGAGCAAGTAGCGCAAGTGGATGAATCGCTCGTGGAATTATTAACACAACGTTTTTTAAAGACGTATCCGTACGAACATGCGACGTTGAAAAAATCCAAAACTTCCGTAAGTGAATTGAAGCGATTAGAAAGTCTGCAACGAATGGAAGAAGAGCAAGTTTATAATTCGAGTGCAGTAAACTATGTGAAAGCGGCTGTTCCGAGCTTTATGTTAAAGAAAAAGGAACGTAAGCTATCAGCAACAGAAGTCGGTACGGCGGTTCATGCGGTAATGCAGCATATGCCACAGGAAGGCTTTCAAACACTGGCAGAAACGGAAGATTTCATTCAATCACTCGTTATGCGCGAGTTATTACAACAACTTGAAGCGGATGCAATCGAGGCGGAAAGGGTGTTTGATTTCTTCAATACAGATGTGGGCCAACGCTTTAAGCATGCTAAACAAATATTACGTGAAGTACCGTTTACATGGAGTTTGAAAGATGCTGATGGAGATGCGCAAATTATTCAAGGGGTCATTGATTGTCTTTTTGAAGATGAACTGGGTCAATGGGTGCTGCTTGACTATAAAACAGATCGAATTGAAAGTAGCATTTTAGACGATTTGGAGAAAGTTAAACGAAAAATGACAAAAACGTATCACATTCAATTAAACTATTATCAACAAGCTATTGAATCCATTAAACAAGTCAAAGTAAGTGAACGTTTCTTGTATTTATATAGTATTGGGAAAGAAGTGAAAATTGATTAGGGGGCTTTTTTGTGAACTTTCGGCCAGTAGGTACGCAGGATCGGGTAGCGACACTCGATATTTTAAGAGGATTTAGCTTGCTCGGCATTTTATTAGTAAATATGTTCGGTTTTTATTTACCAATGCCCCATATTACAGGGATAGAAGATTGGTTTACAGCTGCACAAGACATCATTTTACAACAACTTTTAGATATTTATGTGCAAAGTAGTTTTTACCCGTTATTTTCTATGTTATTCGGGTATGGTTTAGCAATGCAGTTTTTAAAAGCAAAAGCATCTGGCACAAACTTTTATAAATTTGCACCGAAAAGATTAGTCATTTTATTTAGTATTGGCATGATCCACGCCTTCCTTATTTGGTGGGGGGATATTTTAGCGACGTATGCATTTTGTGGTGTCTTTTTATTAGCATTAATCCGTTTACCTGCTAAATGGCTATTATTTACTGCGATTATTGTGAATGGGTTATACCATAGTGCATTATTAGGCTTATATGCGCTTGGTGGTATTTTCAATCAACCAATGGAAGTGCTATCGGTAGATATTACCGCGGTTCAAAATGCAATTACGGCATATGGTGTCGGCACATGGATGGATGCTTTTGTGCAACGTTTAGATGATTTAGCTATTCAAATGAGTCCATTTATGTTGATATCTTCCTTGTTCACGATATTACCTTATATGCTTATTGGCGCAGCGCTTGCGAAGTGGAAGTTGATTGAACGTGCGAGAGAAAAGCTTATCACTTGGGTTGTATTAGCAGTTGTTGGTTTAGGCGTCGGCATTTATTTAAAGAGTCTTCCGATTGCGTCAGCTCGTACGTACGGCTATGAATATTTACAAGTATTCGTAGGGGGACCGATTTTGGCGGTAGGTTACATCGCGGTCATCGTATTAATTTGTTTACTTCCTATTGCGGTGAAAGTTTTAGCGCCAATTGCGAAAGCAGGGAGAATGTCCATGACACTTTATATTATGCAATCGATTGTTTGTACAACGCTATTTTATCATTGGGGCTTCGGATTATTCGGGCAAGTGGATGTCCAAATGGGGATTTACATTGCCATCGCTCTATTTATCGTTCAAATCTTGTTTGCAGAGCTATGGTTTGCGAAATTTAAGCAAGGTCCGCTTGAGGCACTGATCAAAAGATTAACGTACGGGAAAATATTATCAGAAAAGTAAGGTAATTCATCTAGTTTTGTTGTATCATGTAGAAAAAAGAAGGAGCTCCTCACATTATGAAATTGTTATCTTTTAAATTAAATGGACAAGTAAAGTTCGGCCCAAAAGTAAAAAAAGAAGAAGCGGTATGGGATGTTATTGAAATTCAAAAACAGTTAAAAATACTGCCTTCGTTTCCCGAAACTATTATTGATGGTATAGCATTAGGTTTTGACTTTGTAGAGCAAGCGCGCAAGTTAGTGGACGCTGCACAAAAAGCTGAAAATGGTGCTCAATTTAAATATGCTTTTTCAGAAATCGAGTGGCTTTCTCCAATTCCGCGCACACCTAAAAATATTTTATGTGTTGGAAAAAACTACAATGATCATGCAAAAGAAATGGGTGCAGAGAAAGCACCGGAAGATATTATGATTTTCACGAAATCACCTACTGCAATTGCAGCGGATGAGTCAACATTACCGGTGCATGCAGATAAAACGGATTCTCTTGATTATGAAGGGGAACTAGCAATTGTCATCGGAAAACGCGGAAAAGATATTCCAAAAGGGATGGCCTTTGATTATATCTTCGGTTATACAATTGCCAATGACCTTACTGCTCGTGACCTTCAACAAAAACATAAGCAATTTTTCTTAGGGAAAAGCTTAGATGGTAGCTGTCCAATGGGGCCGTATTTAGTGACAAAGGATGAAATTCCGGATCCACATGCCTTGTCCATTGTGACGAAAGTGAATGGAGAAGTACGTCAAAATGGTTCGACAAAAGATATGATGTTTACAGTGGCAGATATTATTGCGATTTTATCTAAATATGTAACATTAGAGCCAGGAGATGTTATTTTAACAGGCACGCCTGCAGGGGTTGGCAAAGGGATGAATCCACCAACGTTTTTAAAAGCGGGCGACGAAGTGAAGATTTCAATTGAAGGAATCGGCACATTAGCAAATCGTTTTCAATGATTATTATTAATGAAATGCGAATGCAATAGTTTCATAAACTAGCAATTAGCAAGGACATCACCTGCCCAATTATTGTGCAGGTGATGTCCTTTTGAATGTGTGAGGATGGAACTAAGTTAAGCGGATTCATTGAATTTACACGCGCTCACATGGTAGGATATTGCATGTAGAGAAAAAATAGAAAAGGTGGAAATATACATGAGTTTCTTAACTAGTGCGACACATTTGCATATTACAACATGGGTAATTGCTTTAGTACTCTTCTTTATTGCAGCATTTGCAAGCAAAAAATTAACAGGTGTACATATGGGCTTACGTTTAATGTACATTTTAATGATCGTTTCTGGGGGCGCATTATTCTTAGAATACCGTGATGCATATGGTATGAACTATGATATGAAAGTTCTTTTCGCTATTTTAGTAATCGGCTTCATGGAAATGATTTTAGTGCGTAAAAATAAAGGGAAATCGGTTAACGTATTCTGGGTATTATTCGCAATTGTTTTAGCTGTTACATTATATTTAGGCTTAAGCACAGGAATCGGTATGAATTTCTAATCTTAAGTAAAACAACCACTTCGAGCGAAATTTGTTTGAAGTGGTTTTTGTATGAAGAGGACTAAATTGTCACGGATTCGTCGCAATTACTTGAAATAACTTTGGAAACATAGCGACCTGCCCACAATTTTTTGGTAAAATTATGTTGGATTTGTGAAAGTGAGGGAAAGACAGTGGGATTTAAAAAATGGATCGGCGCAGTTACTGCGGGTGTTCTACTTTCTACTACATTAATGTTGACACCAGCTGTACAGGCAGAAAAGAATCATACGATTGCTGATGAAAGTATATACGATTTATTAGTAGACCGTTTCTTTAATGGAATTGGTGCGAATGATGACGAATTAGTAAATGCAAAAGACCCAGCGATGTTTGCCGGTGGCGATTTTAATGGACTTATAAAAAAACTTGAGTATATTTCTGGCATGGGCTTTACAACGGTTTCGATTGGTTCCGTTTTCGCAACTGAAAAATATGATGGCTCCATGGTGACAAGTTATTCTACTCTTGAAAAGCATTTTGGTACGGAAGATGAGTTAAAGGAAGTTGTCAAAAAGTATAATGATTTAGATATGAAAGTTATGGTAGACTTCCCGATTTCAAATGTAAGCCCGAATCATGAATGGGCAAGCAAACCAAATTTTGTGGCGAGCTCGAAAGATGGACAAATTCAGTGGGATTTAGCGAATGCAGAAGTGCAAAAAGCGTTGATTGATGCAGCTGTACAATTTGTGAATACATATGATATCAATGGTATGCGCTTAACGAATATTGAAAATGCAGATGTATCTTTTGTGAATACATTGATTGATGAATTAAAAGAAGTAAAACCAGAACTATATGTGATCTCAAATACAGAAAGTGATGCTCATTTTGATGCGAAGTTTTATGCAGATACCGAGCAACTTTATCGTGGCGCGTTAAAAAATGTTGATTTAAATACAACGGTTTTAGATACGCATATTGAGGAGTTTATTACGGGAAAAGATGTACCGACTCAAGTAATGATCGACAATGTGTGGACAGATCGTTTTACGTTAGATGCGGAGAAAGAAAAGATGTACCCGCCAACACGTAATAAAATTGCGGTGTCAACTGCATTATTATTACCTGGCGTTCCCGTTGTACAATATGGTACTGAAATTGCGATGAATGGTACTGCTGGGGAAGAGGCGCACCAATATTACAATTTCAAAACAGATTCGGAGCTTGTTGACTATATTGGAAAACTGCAAACATTACGCAACAGTTCAGAAACACTGCGTAACGGTGAATTCAAATGGTTAAAGAATGAAGATGGCTATATGGTATTTGAACGTAAATCAGATACAGAAACTTGGATTGTTGTCATTAATAACTCAAGTAAAACGAAACGTATTAATATCCCAGTCTCAGAGCTTGGTGAAGGAAAAGAGCTTCGTGGAATGTTTGATAGTGAAATTATCCGCACAAATAAGGATGAGAATTATACTGTCATTTTAGACCGCGAAATGGTAGAAGTTTATCAAGTGATCGAAGCACGCGGGATTAACACATCTTATATCGTGGCGTTAAGCTTAGTTGTGGTTATTTACACAATATTCATGATTGTCATTATAAAACGTGGTCGCAAACGTCGTGCTGAACAAGCTCAGGCGAAGTAAAATCAAAATCATCATTTCGGATTAAACTGAAATGATGATTTTTTGCGTGAGTTGCAAGTAATTATAATTTTAAACGTTCCTGTAATATCTTCGCAACGCCATCTTCATTATTGGATAGTGTAATTTCATTGGCGATATTTTTGAGTTGGTCAATACCGTTACTCATCGCGACACCAACCCCTGCGTATTCAATCATTTCTAAATCGTTGTCCTCATCACCAAAAGCAATAATGCGTTCGCGGGGAATGCCCATTTCTTTTGCAATTTGGTCAATTCCAACAGCTTTACTTAATCCTTTGCGCACGATTTCAATAATTGGGTAAGGTGCACCCCAACGGCGATGTTCAATTAACTCAGCATGCACATCATGTAAATGCTGTCGAATAATCGGTACATTGGCATCATTTGCCTGAATTAATAAGCTAGTCGGATCTTCTAATAACGTTGTTTTTAAGTCGCCCATTTGTACACGAGGGCTGCCCATATTAAAAATATTTAACATTGCTTCATCTTCACGATGGATATACACATCATCAATGACTTCTGCAATCAAATTATTATATTCATATTTATGAATCGATTCGACTACATCATGCACGACGCGAATATCGACGGGGGAATGGATAGATTTCCACATAGGATTGCGCGGATGATGAACAAAAGCACCGTTAAAATTGACGATTGGTGTAACGAGTTTTAATTCTTCATAGTAAATGTGACTTGCTCGATAAGGACGGCCGGTCGCAATCATAACATGGTGACCAGCTGCTTGCGCTTTCATCAAAGTTTCTTTTGTTAGGGGAGAAATTTTTTGCTCATCGGTTAATAATGTACCATCCAAATCTAATACGATTAAATGTTTGTTCATTTGGAAAAACCTCCTTTTACCTTGCTTCAGCATTTCCCCTACTTCTATAGGTGGGGGATGAATGCCTAAATATGCAATGCTATTCAGTGGGGGGGCAAACCCCAGCTGAATCAAGTTAATGCCCCGGCGGATGTCACAGATTTTTTAGGGGAGTTTTCCGAGCGAGCTCGAAAAAAATCTGGACGCAATTACGCCGAGGCGTAATGGATATACTTTTCATTTTACCTTCAAAAAATAGCATCAGTCAAAGTTTTGTAACGTTTTCAATATTCTGCTAAAGTAATAGAGTAAAGTATATCGTATAGAGGTGAATACAGTGATTGTAAAAAATGAAAAGTGGAAGGCAATCCCACTATTACATGTTTATGATGAATCGATGGATAATGAGACGCCAGTTGTCATTTTTTTGCACGGTTTTTTAAGTGCAAAAGAGCATAATCTCCATTACGCGTATCAACTTGTAGAAAAAGGGGTACGGGTCATTTTACCGGATGCGCTCATGCACGGCGAACGTACGAACCATTTATCAGAAAGTGAAATGAATTTAAGCTTTTGGAAAATTGTTTTGAAATCCGTTGAAGAAGTCAATACCATCTATCAAGAATTGAAATTGAAGAACTTACTCGGTAACAATAATATTGGCATTGCGGGTACTTCAATGGGTGGTATTGTCACTTCAGGATGTTTGGCGGTTTATCCGTGGATCAAAACGGCGGGCATTTGCATGGGCACGACAAGTTTTACAAAGCTTGCGCAACATCAAGTGGAAGAGTTTAAGGCAAAAGGTATTGAATTTCAGATGACACCTGCGCAGCAAGAGGCAACCTTTAAAATGCTTTCGCACTATAATTTAGAGCAGCGTATGGAGCATGTTAAAAAAAGTCCGATTATTTTCTGGCATGGTCAAAAGGATTCGGTTGTACCATATCGTATGAGTCGAGAATTTTATGATCAGCTGGGGGACAGACAAGAGCAGTACCCGATTCACTATGTTGCTGAACCAAATGCTGGACATGCTGTGTCACGCAATGGCATTCTCACAGTTACGAATTGGCTGGTACAACATTTGGCATAACCTACAAGTTCTGATATGATTAAGTTAACATCATGGTGAAAGGGGAAACAAAAAATGGCGATTGATCAAGATATGAAAGATAGCATGTACGGCGCATTAGAAAACGTAATTGACCCAGAGCTTGGCGTTGATATTGTCAACTTAGGTTTAGTATATGACGTAGATTTAACAGATGAAGGTGCAGCAACAGTGACGATGACACTTACTTCAATGGGATGTCCAATGGCTCCAGTTATTGTAGACCAAGTGCAAACGGCATTAAGCGAATTACCTGAAGTGAAAGAAACTGAGGTAAATATCGTATGGCAGCCGGCATGGTCAAAGGACAATATGTCACGCTATGCGAAAATGGCTTTAGGTATCCGTTAAATAGTGAGAAAGATAGGCAAAAATGTTGTGTATTCAACGTTTCTGCCTTTTTTTATTTCTTGTAAATATTTTTACACTGCCGTAATTAATCAATTCGACATATGGTAAGCGGACAATTTTCACAATCAATTTCTCGTTTTAAATAATTTAAATCAAGAATAGTAATATAGCTTTTATCCATCTTAATCTTGTTTGTCTTTCGTAAATCCGTAAGCATTCGGTTGACCATTTCCCGACTCGTTGCGCACAAATTTGCAATCTCTGTATTTGTCAATGCAAGGTTAATATACACTTCATTGTCATTTCGATATTCACCGTACGTATTAGCTAAGCGAATTAAAGTTGAATAAAGAGCACCCTTTTTACCATGGAGCACTAAGTCACGTAAACGACTTTGGTTTTTTACATTTTCTGTTTGAATCCATTTTAAAAAGTCTATGAGCAGTGTCGGTTGTTCATTTAAAATCGTTTCAAATTGATTGTTGTGAATAGAAAATAGTGTGGAATATTCAAGAGTCTTTGCAGTCGTTGAATGATATTGGTCGCCGCAAAATAGTAAACTTTCTCCAATAAGGCTGTTCGAACTACAAATACGAATCGTTAATTCCTTGCCACTTTCTGTTTCCTTACTAATTTGAATAGAACCACTTTGAACTAAAAAAATATGGTCTGCCAATTCACCTTCTTGGAAAATATGCATCCCTTTGTCTGCTTTAATTAATGTTCCCTTTGAGTGAAATATTTCTGCAATTGTATGTGGAATCAATTGTAAAGTATCTACAAAAATCACATCCTTTTAGCTTATATGTAAAAATATTACTAATTAACTATGGAAATATCATAACACATTTTATTGCATGAAGGGATAAAAATATGGAGTGCAATTAATTTGAAGTTTGATTAATTTTGACCTACAATTAAATTAGTCAAATAAGGTCAAACCTAAAGGGGAGTAGCGAATATGCAATTTAATCAAACACAAGATAATCGTCCACCACTTGAACAATTTGGAAGGAACTTAATTGAACAAGTAAAAAGTGGGAAAATGGACCCGGTAATTGGACGCGATGAAGAAATAAGAAATGTCATTCGCATTTTATCAAGAAAAACGAAAAATAATCCAGTGTTAATCGGGGAACCAGGTGTCGGTAAAACCGCAATTGTTGAAGGGTTAGCACAACGAATTGTTCGTAAAGATGTGCCAGAAGGGTTAAAAGATGTTCAGCTATATGAGTTGGATATGAGTGCATTAATTGCAGGGGCAAGCTACCGTGGTCAGTTTGAAGAGCGTTTAAAAGCGGTGTTAAAACAGGTGAAAGATGCTGAGGGAAGTATTATTTTATTCATCGACGAAATTCATACGATTGTAGGCGCTGGAAAATCAGACGGTGCCATGGATGCAGGTAATATGCTGAAGCCGATGCTTGCGCGAGGGGAACTTCACTGTATTGGTGCGACGACATTAGATGAATACCGCATGTATATTGAAAAGGACCCGGCACTTGAGCGACGTTTCCAGCAAGTGATGGTAAGAGAACCTTCTATTGAAGATACTGTATCCATTTTGCGTGGGATTAAAGATCGTTTTGAGGAGCATCATCGTGGTGTTCGTATTCATGACCGTGCCATTATTGCCGCAGCACAATTAGCGAATCGTTATATTACCGAGCGTTTCTTACCTGATAAAGCAATTGATTTAGTAGATGAAGCATGTGCAATGATTCGTATTGAGATGGATTCGATGCCACAGGAATTGGATCAAGCAACACGTCGTTTAACTCATTTGAAAATTGAACAGCAAGCATTGAAAAAGGAAAAAGATGCAGCAAGTAAAAAGCGTCTGGAAACGTTAAATGAAGAAATAGATCAATTAGAAAAATTAAATAAAAGTATGCAAGAGCAATGGGATATCGAAAAAAATGGCTTACAAATTGTTCGCGATAAAAAAGATCGATTAAAAAATTATATTGCGGAAGCAGAAGAGTTAGTTCAAACGAATAGTAATTTAGCGCGTGCAGGTGAATTGCAATACAGTAAAATTCCAGAGCTAAAAAAAGAAGTTGCGGTGTTAGAGCAGCAGTTAAAAGAGACAGAAGGTAATCGGATGTTACGTGAGGAAGTAACCGAAGAGGAAATTGCAAAAATTATTTCCCGTTGGACAGGTATCCCCGTAACGAAGCTTGTAGAAAGGGAACGCGAAAAATTACTGCGTTTAAAAGATACATTGCATGAACGTGTTGTAGGTCAGGAAGATGCGGTTACATTGGTGACAGAAGCAGTATGGCGTGCGCGTGCAGGAATTAAAGACCCAAATAAGCCAATTGGTAGCTTCTTATTTTTAGGACCAACAGGTGTCGGAAAAACAGAATTAGCAAAAGCATTGGCTGCACAGTTATTTGATTCGGAAGATCATTTCATTCGGATTGATATGAGTGAATATATGGAAAAACATTCCGTATCTCGATTAGTCGGAGCGCCTCCAGGGTATGTCGGTTATGAGGAAGGCGGTCAATTAACAGAGGCTGTTCGCCGTAATCCATATTCGGTCGTGCTACTTGATGAAATTGAAAAAGCGCATCCAGACGTGGCAAATATTTTATTACAAGTGCTAGATGATGGGCGTATTACTGATAGCCAAGGTCGTATGGTGAACTTTACGAATACGGTCGTGATTTTAACATCGAATATTGGCTCACATTATTTATTAGAAAATAGCCAACAATCGGAGGAGTTAGTGAATGCGGCATTGCGTCAGCATTTTAAACCGGAGCTATTAAATCGTATGGATGATATTATTATGTTCCATGCATTGTCGAATGAGCATTTCCATGCGATTGCTTGGAAATATGTTCATCAGCTACAAGCGCGTGTTGCAGAGCAAGAAATTACATTGCAAGTAGATGAGGCGGTTGTGGACTGGGTTGTCGAAAATGGCATCGATCCACAATTTGGTGCGCGTCCGTTAAAACGATTTGTGCAGCGTCATTTAGAAACGATTGTTGCAAGAGAGTTATTAAAAGGGGACGTAACAGCTGGAGAAACGCTGCGTATTCGCATGAAAGATGGAAAAATCCGAATCGAAAAATACATGTAAAAAAAAGACATCCACTCGGCACAGTTGTGCACGAGTGGATGTCTTTTCTAATTAGTGTTGTTCTGCTTCGAACTCTGGAGTTGATTCGTTTGGAATAACTGCTGCGATAACAAATACTAAAACACTGAATGCTAATGAAATAATAGCACCGTTTAGGAAGTTAAACTCAACATTTAATACAGAGCTTACTACATAGTTTAGCATAGACACTAATAAAAATGACCAAAAGAAAGTAACGATATATTGCATCAAATTCACCTCATTGAACTTATTTAAATATTTATTATAGAATTACATCCTCAATATCATACCATAAGCTCGCTCAAAAATAAAATAGAGAATCGAACAATTCGGTAAGTTGTCAAATATTTTTGATACGTGGGAAGTATTTTTTCGAGAAATTAAACTTCTATAGGGAATCTAATTCATAATGCGCAAACTTCCCCTTGATCTATATATAATTAATTAAAGAATCTATCATTTAAAATTCCCTCTGAAAAATGGGGAGTTGATTTCCATTCCAGTCCGGACGCTTTCCACGGGCACGGCTCCAACTAACTTATTTCGAGAGGTGTCTCGAAATAAGTGGATTTTCCGCACGTGCTGTTCCCGTAGGAGTCGCCTCCCCTCCATTCCAATCAACTCCTTCTATTCAAGTTTGTCCCAATACAATTCCTAATCATTTTTTTGAATATGAAGTTAGTTTCAGCTATTCAATCTCTTTATTGAAATATGCGCTCGATAATAAAATTTATTCCTATAATACCGTTGAGACTGCAAAACATGCCGTCTGCCCCCACCTTTATAGAATCTTTTTGCCACTTCAAAGGTTCAACTTTGCACAAAGTTTGTATGATTTTTGCTCCTCAATAGCCAAAAAAAGTGGGATATACTTTTCCTAATGGGATAAAAATCTATTGAGGTTGACGCCGCCTCCCACGGAAGCGGCGCAATAAAACTAGGAAGCTTCAGTAGGAAAAACGTTATAAAGGCTGGCCTTGCACAAAGCACAAAGATGAGTCGTATAGATTTGTGCAACAAAGCTGTGCGCCTCATGTGCTTAGCCAGCCTAAACTAGCGCATACTTTATTAGAAGTTTTATTAGAAAACTTACATCACAAGGATAGATTCTTTTGTTGATCTTATATAATCAAAAAAATCTTTAAAAGATAAGAAAGTATAAAACTTTTGGGTCTCTGTAGTTATGAGGAATAAGCCAAATAGAACGGTGATGAGCATGAGGCGAAAAAAGGACCCGACCGAATTATTCTACTCGGATAGTGTGTCAAAGATGCGTTAGCGTATTTGTTCTTGTTTTCAGAAAAGTTATGGTCTATAATTAGTACCAGATACTAAACGTTAGTGGTATAAATAAAGGTGAAATGGGATTGAAAACCAAGGGGGATACAAAATGAATGCAGGGATTATTGGAATTGGGAAATACGTACCAGAGAAAATAATGACAAATGCTGATTTTGAAAAAATATTAGATACATCAGATGAGTGGATTCGTTCTCGAACTGGAATTGAACAGCGTCATATTGCAGAAAATGAAGAAACATCTGATTTAGCATATAAAGCAGCGGTAAATGCGTTAGAAAATGCAGGGATTACTGCTGAGCAAGTTGGATTAATTATCGTGGCGACTGTTACGCAAGATCAAAACTTTCCAAGTGTTGCATGCCAAATTCAAGAACGTTTAGGCGCATCTAATGGGGGTGCGATGGATATTTCAGCAGCTTGCTCTGGATTTATTTATGCAACGACCATTGCTCAACAGTTCATTAACAGTAATAGCTATGACTATATATTAGTAGTAGGTGTTGAGAAGTTAACGAAGAATATCGATTGGACTGACCGTAATACAGCTATCTTATTTGGTGATGGGGCTAGTGCAGCGGTAATTGGGAAAGTATCAGAAGGTAGAGGGATTTTATCTTTTGAGCTTGGCGCAGATGGCACGGGCGGAAAACATTTAAAATTGGATGAAAAACAACATGTGTATATGAATGGACGCGAAGTATTTAAGTTTGCCGTTCGTCAAATGGGGGAATCGGCTTTAAGTGTTATTGAAAAAGCTGGGCTGACAAAAGAAGATGTTGATTATTTAGTGCCGCATCAAGCGAATATTCGTATTATGGAAGCCGCACGTGAACGTCTAGGTTTACCAGAAGAAAAAATGTCTAAAACCATTCAAAAGTACGGCAATACTTCTGCTGCATCAATCGGGATTTCGATTGTAGATGATCTTGAAGCAGGGAAAATAAAAGATGATGATATCATTGTCCTAGTCGGTTTTGGCGGAGGCCTCACATGGGGTGCCTTAGCAATGAAGTGGGGTAAATAAGTAGTAAACGTAGAATAAATCAAACTTGAATAAATCATCAAGTAAAAGGGAGAATTGAATGATGGAAAAAAGACGAGTAGTTGTGACGGGAATTGGCGCTGTAACACCAGTTGGGAATAGTGCCGAACAAGCATGGGAAAATGTAATAGCAGGTAAGTCAGGTGTAGGTCCATTAACACGTGTTGATACGAGTAAATTTCCTGTTTCAGTTGCAGCAGAAGTAACAGACTTTAATATAGAAGATTATATTGAGAAAAAAGAAGCGCGTAAAATGGATCGCTTCACGCATTACGCACTTGCAGCGTCCATGATGGCAGCAAAAGATGCAGATTTAACGATTACTGACGAAATGGCTCCACGAGTTGGCGTTTGGATTGGTTCAGGAATTGGTGGAATGGAGACACATGAACAGCAATTCCTAACATTCCAAGAGCGCGGTGTACGTCGTGTTAGTCCGTTCTTTGTACCAATGATGATACCGGATATGGCATCTGGTCAAGTATCGATTTATCTTGGCGCAAAAGGTGTGAACTCTTGCTCTGTAACAGCTTGTGCATCTGGTACGAATTCAATCGGTGATGCGTTTAAAGTTATTGAACGCGGCGATGCGGATGTCATGATTACGGGTGGGGCAGAAGCGCCGATTGTAACGATGGCGATTGCTGGTTTTTGTTCAAACACAGCATTATCATTAAATCCAGATGCGAACACCGCTTCTCGTCCATTTGATAAAAATCGTGATGGCTTCGTTATTGGTGAAGGTGCAGGGATTTTAATTTTAGAAGAGCTAGAGCATGCAAAAGCGCGCGGGGCAAAGATTTATGGTGAAGTAGTAGGCTATGGTTCAACAGGCGATGCCCACCATATTACGGCGCCAGCTCCAAACGGTGAAGGTGCTGCACGTGCAATGGCGATGGCGTTAAATGATGCCAACGTTGCTCCAGAACAAGTTGGCTATATTAATGCTCACGGTACAAGTACACCGTATAATGATTTATTTGAAACACAAGCGGTGAAGACTGTATTTGGTGAGCATGCTTACCAATTGGCGATGAGCTCAACTAAAAGTGTAACAGGCCATTTATTAGGTGCAGCTGGCGGTATTGAGGCAATCTTTACGTTAATGGCGTTAAAAGAAGGTATATTACCACCGACAATGAACTTACATGATCCAGATCCAGATTGTGATTTAGATTATGTTCCAAATGAAGCACGAAAAGCATCGATTGACTTCGCATTAAGCAATTCTTTAGGCTTTGGTGGTCATAACGCTTGTCTATTATTCAAAAAATATACTGAGGCTTAATTTCTAAGAAAAAAGTTCTTAAAACGAAAAACAACGTGCGCAGTCATGACGCACGTTGTTTTTTCGTATAGTTGTACAAAGGATGGTGTCAATCGCACGCTTTGTCTTATTTTTATTTTGTTATGGAATTTGTGTTATATCTATTAGTAATATCATTTTGTATTTAAATTACCGTACGCTTGGTTATTCATGGCGTGCTGTCATGTTGTACATACTAAATAGTGCGGAAATTTATTTAGCAATTGGTACTTTAGGGATTATGTTTATCGTCGTTTTCGCCCTAACCCCATCGCGTTCTCCATTTTCTTAAGCGTTTTTGAAGCAATTGCATTTGCTTTTACAGCACCTTCATCTAAAATTGCGTCAAGTTCTGGTGAGTCGATTAATTCGTTATAACAATCTTGAATAGGTGTTAAATGAGTGATAACCGCTTCGGCAACACCTGCTTTAAAATCACCATAGCCTTTACCTTCGTATTTCTTTTCTAATTGCGCGATGGAAATACCTGATAAGGCAGATTCGATTGTTAATAAATTGGCAACACCTGGTTTATTTTCAACGTCGAATTTGACAATACCTTCTGAATCCGTCACTGCTGATTTAATTTTCTTCTCAATTTCTTTCGGTGTATCAAGTAGGCGGATAGTTGCCTTTGTATTTGGATCTGATTTTGACATTTTTTTCGTAGGCTCTTGCAATGATTTAATGCGAGCGCCTTCTTTTGGTAATTGAATATCTGGAATCGTTAACACATCATTGTAACGTTTGTTAAAGCGTTCAGCTAAGTCACGCGTTAATTCGATATGTTGTTTTTGATCATCTCCAACGGGCACGATATCGGTATTGTATAAAAGAATATCAGCAGCCATTAACGGTGGGTAAGTTAGAAGTGCTGCGGATACGGATTCTTTTCCGTGTGATTTATCTTTAAATTGTGTCATGCGCTCCAATTCACCGATTGATGCGACACATTGTAAAATCCAACCTGCTTGAGCATGTGCAGGTACTTCGGATTGTATGAATAATGTTGATTTAGCTGGATCAATCCCTACAGCAATATACATCGCAGCTAATGAACGAATGTTTTTACGCAACTCTAAACGATCTTGTGGAACGGTAATCGCATGTTGGTCAACGATGCAATAAATTGCATTGCCCTCGTCTTGTAATGCAGGGAATTGCTTAATTGCACCGATGTAGTTCCCTAATGTAATCGTTCCTGTTGGCTGTACGCCTGAAAAAATGGTTTTCATAAAAAATACCTCCTCGAATTTGGACAAAATAAAAACATCATGCGTCCTCTATATAAAATAGAAGGGACGAATGATGTAAAATCCGCGGTACCACCCAGCTTGCCAAAAAAATTGGCCACTCTTCTTCGTAACGTGAAGGCTCGAGCTTTACTACTGAGTAAAAGGTTCATAAAGCTAACTCGGAAGTCCATTCCATTTAATGAATGATCTGTTTGCACCGTCCACAGATTCTCTAAGCATTCTGAATTAAATGTACTACTCTTCGTCTTCGTTTTTTATAATATTGGAAATGATTATATCGTACTTAATAGAAAAATTGCAAATATTATTAGGGTGTTAAAAAAATTTGAATAAAAAACGTGAGATATGGTCATAGTAATATTATTAAAAACCTTTTTTATGGTGATTAGTTTGTAATGTGTTTTTTCTCAATTATTTTTCATAATTGAGAAAAAAATAGGGGCAATGTACGTTTAAGTAAACCATCTTTTGGGTAGTTTTTAAAGGGAACACATAATTATTATAGGAAATGGTCTTTTTAGAGAAAAAATGTGCATATTTTTTTTGCGGAAAGCAGCGATTATTTGTTGACAATGTATATTCAAACGATGCCTTTTCCTGTATAATAAAAGCATAGTATTAAATTAAATTAATTCTAAATTAACGATTAAATCGTCCACATTCTAATTTGCATCATTCAAGCGTTTTTACCCGCTTAACGAAGTAAATTATAGCCTCAGGCGGATGTCACAGATTTTTATGGGGATTTTTTCGGGTATACTCGAAAAAATCTGGACGCAATTATGCCTCGGTGTAATTGATTTAATGAGGAGAGGGAGTGAGACAATGTTAGTAACATTATTTACTTCACCAAGTTGTACTTCATGTCGAAAAGCGAAAGCATGGTTAGAAGAGCATGATATCTCGTATACAGAACGTAACATTTTTTCTGAACCACTTACAATTAGTGAAATCAAAGAAATTTTAAGTATGACAGAAGATGGTACAGATGAAATTATTTCGACGAGATCAAAAATCTTCCAAAAACTAAATGTAGATGTAGAAAATTTACCTCTGCAACGATTATATGAGCTTATTCAAGAATATCCAGGATTATTACGTCGTCCGATTATTTTAGATAAAAAACGTTTACAAGTAGGCTATAACGAAGACGAAATTCGTCGATTCCTACCTCGTAAAGTACGTGCTTACCAACTACAAGAAGCGCAACGAATGGTTAACTAAATACATTTTATGATAGATGTTACTCATGCAAATTTGCTGCTGTAACATCTTTTTTTATCTGCGTAAACAGTCTAATTCCCCAAATGATGGAAGTGGGAGGTTTGTGCCTTGATTTCAGCGTAAAGGTACAATACAATTTCAAGTATTCAAATAATTTTGGTTCAACAATGTTTTTCCTTTTCATTTTAAGGCAATCCATCATACAATAGAGTTATAGATATCCTACTACTGTAAAATAGGGTATTTAGCTTAAAATTTGTAAAGCAACATGGATTTACATTGCACTTTAAGTGAAATAAATTTGGTTAATTCTGTTCAGTAGAAACCACTCACTGAACGCAATTTTACGGACGTGAAATTGAGAATATATTGTATAGTTTTATGATTGACTGTGAAAGGAGTTGAAGTCTAATGGACATCGAACGCATTAATGAAAATACGTTAAAACTTTTTATTACGTATAGTGATATCGAGGATCGCGGCTATAGTCGTGAGGAGATTTGGTATAATCGTGCAAAAGGGGAAGAACTTTTCTGGGACGTTATTGGCGAGGTTAATACGGAAGATTACTTTGATTTAGATGGTCCTATTTGGATTCACATAAATGCATCTGAAGTCGGGTTGGAAGTTGTAGTGACACGTGCATCTGTCAATAATGATTCCGATGCTTCATCAATGGTAGGCCCTTTTGAAGAAAGTCATGATATAGCAGACCAATTAACAGATATGGAAGAAGCGCTTTTTAATTCTCTTGGCAAATCAAATAAAGAAGAGGAACCAATTGAAAATGCACGATTCCGTTTTAAGGATATTGATGAGTTAGTACCGCTTGCAAGACGTGCATCCTTATTGGGTGTTAAATCCGCGCTGTATCAATGTGAAGGATACTATTATTTATTTGTGGATTTACTCGATTTAGATCAGCAGGAAGCAAAAAATATTATTGCATTATGCAGTGAATATTTATCATCATCTAAAATGACAATTCATAGATTGGAAGAGTATGGAGAAGTGATTATTTCGGAAGATTGTTTCGAAACGATTATGAGTTTTTTCTAAAATCAAGCTTCCGTTGTCAATAAGCAAGCAAGTGCCGTTTTGATTCATTTCAAAGCGGTATTTTTGCGTGTTTTTATGCCGGGAGTAGCTACATATGGACTGCGCAAAATTGATTTTTCTATAAAAATAAGGATTCAAAATGAAAGTTTGCCAACAGTAACATTTCGTAAGTTGAAATACATTGGTAAAGTCGCTACGATGATACATAGGGAGGTGTATTATGCTCGTCGCATTAACTGTACAACAACAACTTTATCAACTAAATGGATCGACACCTCAAGAACAATTACAAGAATTGAAGAAAACGGCTCAATTTTATTGCCCGCAATGTAAAGCTTTGCTCATCTTAAAAGTGGGTCAAATTAAAATCCCTCATTTTGCTCATGTTAAGAAAAGTGATTGTGATGCGTTATTTTCAGAAGGGGAGTCCTATGCCCACTTGTTAGGAAAGCAACATTTACAAGAGCTTTTTCAACAACTGCAATTGCAGCCTGTACTAGAACCATATTTACCCTTAATTCAACAACGACCCGATTTACTGATAACAAAAGGCATACAAAAATATGCGATTGAATTTCAATGTAGCCGCCTTTCCCCACAACATTTCCAAAAGCGTACAGAAGGTTATAAAGACGTTCAAATTATGCCCGTTTGGATTATTCAAACACCTAATGATAAATTTAAATCCCAGGGTTTAACGAAACTTTCGATTAATCATACGAATGCGCAATATATTCAAATGTATAAAAATCAGAAATATTTACTAAGCTATGATGTACATAGTCGTACATTTTTTTATATAAGCAATTTATTTCCTATTCATGGTCAGCAATATTTTGGTTATGTTCAATCCATTTCTCTAATGAAGCAAATTTTCCCGTTTTTTGTTCCTAAAAAGATATCCGAAAATCAATTTAAAATAATGCTTACCAAGTTTGCTGCGTATCGACTCCATTTTTTGCATACAAGGCTTCACCTCAGTAAGAAAGGGGTGAATGATCGCTTATTGCGTGCGATTTATGAACTGAAGTTAACTGTATCTAATTTGCCGAATTTTATTGGGATTCCATTATCAAATAATGAACAATCCGATATTTTTTGTGTAGAATGGCAACTCCAACTTTTTTACTTTATGGAACGTCACCAATTAACACCGCAAACCTTTCATTTGAAGGCGATTCCATATTTTTTAGAATGGGCAAAAATGCAAGCACATGTCAATTTGCCAAAGGGGGTAACGCGATATTTAATGGTGTTAAGAAAGTTAGCAATTGAAACGGTTCAGAGTAAAGTAACACCCGAACAACTATTTACAATTTTGTACGAGGAATTATTTGCAATTCCTGTTTAAAATTGATTAAAATAGATTTATAATTTCGAATATCGTAACAATAAGGATGGGGGAAATACCGAATGTCTAAAAAAGTATTAACACGTAACGAGGTACCTGAGCATTTAACGTGGGATTTATCAACGATTTTTGCAACAGATGATGCTTGGGAAGTAGAATTAAAAGAAGTAGAAAAATTATCAGAGCAAGCGGCCAATTTTAAAGGAAAAGTAGCTGACAGCGCTGAAAGTTTATATAATACGTTGCAATTTAGCAATCAATTAATGGAGCGTCTTCATAAATTATATGTTTACTCTCATTTGAAGCACGATCAAGATACAACAAACAGTCAATATCAAGATTTAGACGGTCGTATTCGTTCGGTAGCAGCAAAAATGGGTGCCACATGGTCATTTATTACGCCAGAAATTTTAGCGTTAGATGAGGCGACATTGGACAGCTATGTAGCGAGCTATGAGCCACTAGAACTGTATAAACAAAGCTTAAAAGAACTAAATTTAGGACGCCCGCATGTACTATCGGCAGAAAAGGAAGAATTACTTGCACAGCTATCTGAAGTGTCTTCTGCATCAGGTACGACATTCAGCGCGTTAAACAATGCTGATTTAGAATTCCCAATCATTAAAAATGAGGATGGGGAAGAGGTTCAATTAACGCATGGGAACTATATCACAATGTTAGAAAGTGATAATCGTGATGTGCGTGAAGCGGCATTTAAGGCAATGTATCAAGTATATGGTCAATTTAAAAACACATTTGCCACGACGTTATCTGGAAATGTAAAAGCGCATAATGCCGATGCAAAAATTCGCAATTACGAATCAGCCCGTCAAGCTGCATTAAGTAATAACTTTATTCCGGAAAAAGTATATGATCAATTAATTTCGACGATTCATGACTTCTTGCCAGTAGTGCATCGTTACATTGCATTGCGTAAAAAAGTATTAGGTGTGGATGAGTTGCATATGTATGATTTATTTACACCACTTGTTAAAGAAGTAAAGATGGAAGTCACGTATGATGAAGCCAAGAAAATGATGGTAGATAGCTTTGCGCCGCTGGGTAAAGAATATCAAGACAGCGTTCAAAAGGGCTTAGATTCTCGTTGGGTAGATGTTTTAGAAAACAAAGGGAAACGAAGTGGTGCTTATTCATCAGGTACATTTGGAACGAATCCATATGTGTTAATGAACTGGCAAAACAATGTCAACAACCTGTACACATTAGCGCATGAATTCGGTCACAGTATGCACAGTTTCTATTCACGTGCAAACCAACCTTATCCGTACGCTGACTATTCAATTTTTGTTGCAGAAGTAGCTTCAACATGTAATGAAGAATTATTATTTGACTACTTAATGAAAACGTTAGATGATGATAAGCAAAAAATTTACTTATTAAATCAATGGTTAGATGGTTTCCGCGGTACTGTTTTCCGTCAAACAATGTTTGCTGAATTCGAGCATATGATTCACGAAATGGACCGAAAGGGTGAGGCGTTAACAGCAGAAAAGTTAACGGATATATATTACAACTTAAACAAACAGTACTTTGGTGATGATATAACAGTGGATGAAGAAATTGGTTTAGAATGGGCGAGAATTCCACATTTCTATTACAATCATTATGTTTACCAATATGCGACAGGTCAATCAGCAGCGACAGCATTAAGTAAGCAAATTTTAGAAGAAGGTCAGCCAGCTGTAGATCGTTATATTAACAATTTCCTAAAAGCAGGTTGCTCAGATTTCCCAATTGAAGTGTTAAAAGCAGCAGGTGTTGATATGGAATCACCTGAACCGATTGCACTTGCATGTAAAGTGTTTGAAGAGAAATTAGAAGAACTTGAAAAACTATTGTTAAATAATTAATTACGAGAAAAACACACTTAAAGTAAAGTGTGTTTTTCTTCTTTGTGTGAAGATTTGCTACTTATAAATGCATAAATGCTAATCTGAAAATTGGTAATGGATATGAAATAGTAAAACACATTATATTTGTATAGGAAAGTAGCTATAGCAAGGGTTATTGAAGATATTTTGAAGGGGGAACTTTGTCAGAAAAAGAATATATGTCATACAAAATGTTGAAAACGCTTACTATATGACGAATTTGTGAAACAATGCAAGAGGCGTTGAAACAGTTGTTATTCTATGATAAAGTAATATACGTGAAATAAATCACATAACAAACATACACCCCTTTGTTTGAACGTGAACATTTCTCCCATCCCCTTTGTGAAAAAGAGGCACCCTATCGTCGAGGATAGAGGTGCCTCTTTTGTTTTAAAAAAATGAAAAATGTAAAAAAAACAGCTCCCTCCTCTTAAAAGGAGTTAGCTGTTTGTATAAATAATCATATAAGAGCGGAATACATATATAACGTATTAAAGGGAAGTAAAACCTCCATCTTAACGCTTAAAGGAACCTAGAAGCATAGCTAAGACAGCCACAATCCATCGTAAAAGCTTAGTTGAAGTATTGACTTATCTTGCACGCCACATTGTAATATCGTCCGTCATGAGACGCTCTACTTTTTGTTGGAGCATGCGTTTTTTTAGTTCGCGTTCTGCAGATGCTTCACTGATTGTATAAATCTCAGCAACTTCAGCTGTAGATAACGTGTTAAACCGGTCGAATAATTTTTCAAGTGACGGGATTGGTTGACGAATTAATTCTTCTCCGAGCAACTCCTGCAAAATATGCACATAAACTTCATACGTATAAGACCCACTCACTTTTAAACCTTCATCCTCAATACATTCATTGAAAAATACGATACTTGGAACTTCATCAATTTCCATTTCATTTGTTAAGTGAAGATCACATTGGAAAGAACGAGCTGCTTCCTTTGAGCCAAAATCAGCTGTGAATTCATTCATGTCTAGATTCACTTCATGAGCAACTTCAAGTAATGTTGCATGGGAATGAATATTGCGCGTATTTAATGCAGCAATTTCTTGCACTTTGTTTAAATAGCGAAAGCCTGCACGTTTGCCCTGTAATTCGGCTGCTTTAATTGCGATGGACGGTAATGCTGGATGCGTAATATCCAATTCTGCTCCTGAAACACACCCTTTAATACGGTTACTAATACTGTTTAATGATGCCAGTTCCGTACTGAGCACATAGCGACATGTAAAGTAATGTTCATATTCGACCTGTAATTTGCGTAGAGTGCCCTGCATTGCAAAGGCTTCTGGGCAAAGCGGGTCAATGAAAATATATAACTCTATGGGCTTATTACATGTAGAAGGTGCGATTGATTGTTGTAACAGTTGGACATTATTCACTCAAATCCCTCCTCGTCATTCGGAGCGTTGACCATATGGTGAGCAGTTAATGCAAGGCGTTTGAAATAGACTTCACGGAATTTACCATCTAAGCCAATTTCATCCATTGCCTCAGCCATACATTCAAGCCATGCTTGTGCACGATCAGGTGTTATTTTAAAATGCATATGTCTAGCGCGCATCATAGGATGGCCATGTTCTTCTGTAAATAGATTAGGACCACCAAGATACTGCGTTTGAAATTGAATTTGTTTACGAATCGTTTCAGTTAGATCTTCCGGAAAAATCGGAATAAGTAAAGGATGCTTCGCCACTCGAGAGTAGAACGCGTTTAATAGTTCAGATAGCTTTTCAGCACCGAGTTCCTCGTAAGGAATCGTATAGTTTCGATTCATTAGTATTACTCCTTTATGTCGTACTTCGACCATTTAACGAACAGACAATCCTTATGTAAATCAATTACGCCTTGGCGTAATTGCGTCCAGATTTTTTTCGAGCTAGCTCGAAAAACTTCCCTAAAAAAATCTGTGACATCCGCCGGGGCTTAACTTGATTCAGTGGGGGAACCCCCACTGAATCAAGTTAAATAAGGTTATACAATTATTCTAGCAACGTATTTCCATTTTCTCAAATAAAGTGCCCTAGCAAAAATTTATATTTTGTATTTTTAAGCTTTGAAATAGTTTAATACCTTTGTTACATAATTTTGTGTTTCTTTAAATGGCGGGATTCCACCGTATTTTTTAACGTTTCCAGGTCCGGCATTATAGGCGGCAAGTGCTGTAGAAATGTCATTGTCAAATTGATCGAGCATTTGACGTAAATATTTTGCACCGCCCATAATATTTTGTTCAGGATCTTCGCGATCGGTCACACCTAAATATTTTGCAGTAGTAGGCATGAGCTGCATTAAACCAGACGCGCCAGCAGAACTAACGACATTTGGATTGAAATTAGATTCTTGCTTAATGACCGCCGCAATTAATTTTTCTGGCAAATTATACGTTTGAGCAGCTTGGGTAATGACATCACGATATTTTTCAGCATTCACAAGCACATCTGTATAGGCTTGTTGCCCTGTGTAGTCTGTAATGTACGGTGCGAGTGGTGATACATCACTGTTACCTACGTTCGGATTATTGAATGGAGCCACAGAGCCGTTCAATAAAAATGTAGCTAAATAGGGATTTGTCGAAGCTCCCCCAGTCGAAGTTCCATTTGATTGAAGCATCGATAATACATTTTGTGGAGAATTGGCCGCACCTAATTCATTAAAAGGATTGGCTGTATTCGTTGTTTGCTCATTTAATAAATTCTCGATTAATTCGGAAAATAGAGAAGAGCTTGAAGATAGAGGGTTTGAACTCGTATCATTTTGAGTCGTTAAACTTTGCATCGATTGTAGCTCTAATAACGTTTTCATTGATGTAAGATTCATAAAACACCTAACCTTTCTGTTGTTGTAAAGCCGTCATAAAACGCGCGATTTTCTTCGGCGTGGGCTTCGGCGTAATGTCATATTTTAGCAGAAATTGCGAGAAAATATTTTTTCCAAACGTTTCATCATTTGTTTCATATTCTACCTCATAATCTTCACAGTGCAAATAAAAAGAATGATCAAAGACTAGGAGGCCCCCTTCATAAGGTAATTCGACACGATCAGTTGTCAGTGTTCCAAATCGTTGTAAATCATCGAGTGGCACTTGTAAATCTTGCAAACGTTCACGAATAGTAAGGGGCGGAAGCGATTGCCCAGCTAACATTTGTTCCGCTTGTTGCGTATTTAATTGTTCTGTCGTTTCTAAATGTTGGTGTTCAGCTGTTTTTTCTTTTAATGTACATTCGATATGTGGACCAACCATTCGAATGCGTAAGCCACTTAGTACATTTTTTAAGTGTTGCGCTGGCGTGTCGAAATAATGATTAATTTGTCGTTCAATTTGGGTAGCTTCTACAGAAAAGGCAAGGAACAGTCGGTCATATTGTTCTTTTGTTAGTAAATTTTTAAATTCAATTTCGATTTGCTGGCTCATTTATAATCATCCTTTTTAATTTAGATTTTTTATCTGGCTTGTTCGTTTTTCGCATCATACTATTCTATATGGTAAAATAAGAAGAGAATATTTTGAAAAGGGAGTAGTATTCATTGCGTAAATTATATACAATTGAACGGTTTGAGATGATCAATCACGAACTACACTTTATTTTAAATGAAAAGGAACAACAGATACAATTAGAAGCAACGGGTCAAGTAATTGTGGATTCTGATAATGCGACTTTTCTTTACATAGTCGAAGACAACAATGCGTATAGTTACATAAGCTTTTCAAAGGAGGTTTGGCCGCAATTACTGCAAATGATTTTAACGGAACAGACACCATATTTACGTTGGAATACTGGTCAAATCGAATTAACAAATTTCGTTGTAGAATTAAACATGTTATTATTTAATATTGAAGGAAATGGGAATTACGGAGAATTATTTGTTGCGGCAGTTGAGCAACAATTTTCCCGATTTTTTGCCCTTAATGAAGTATAATAAACGTATATAATCGAACGTGTTCTTGAAATAATAGGGAATTCTCTACTATTTCATGTTAGGAGGTTTTATAGGTGGGACAATGGGATATTTTTTTAAGTCCATATAAACAAGCAGTGGACGAACTGAAGGTGAAATTTAAAGGGATGCGTTCGCAATTTGGTATTACGAATGCGAATTCGCCGATTGAATTTGTCACAGGTAGGGTTAAACCTTTAGCGAGCATTTATGATAAATCACGTGATAAAGAGCTACCATTCGAACCATCTGCACATTTAGGAAATGAACTACAAGATATTGCAGGAATCCGTATTATGTGCCAATTTGTCGATGATATTGCTACGGTAACTGAGTTGATTCGCCAGCGGGATGATTTGAAAGTAATTGAGGAAAAAGATTATATTTCAAATAGCAAACCGAGTGGCTACCGTTCACATCATATGATTATCGAGTATCCAGTAGAAACGATACAAGGTCGCATTGTCGTCGTGGCGGAAATTCAAATTCGTACACTAGCGATGAATTTTTGGGCATCTATTGAGCACTCATTAAACTATAAATATAAAGGCGTTTTTCCTGAAGAAATTAAAAATCGTCTACAAAGTGCTGCTGAGGCGGCTTTCCGTTTAGACGAGGAAATGTCATCTATACGCAGTGAAATTCAAGATGCACAAGCATATTTCAATGAATTTAAAGAAGCACCAAATCTAGCTATCCATACATCAACTGATAAAAAGGAGCGTGACAAAGAGTGAAATTTGCAGTTCAATCACGCCGAGACGACCAATCAAATGAATTGATGGAGCTCGCAAAATCGTATTTAACAGAATTTGGTTTAGTTTTAGATGAAGAAGCTCCGGATATTGTCCTGTCAATCGGTGGAGATGGAACGTTATTGCACGCATTTCATCGCTATTCGAATCGATTAGATAAAACTGCTTTTGTCGGGATTCATACAGGGCATTTAGGATTTTACGCCGATTGGAAGCCTTCAGAACTTGAGAAGCTGGTCCTTTCGATTGCGAAAAAAGAATTTAATGTTGTAGAATATCCTCTTTTAGAAGTGCAAGTGCACCGCAAACATTCAGAATCAAGTACATTTTTAGCGTTAAATGAAGTGACGATAAAATCACCAGATGTAACGCTTGTGATGGATGTTGAACTGAACGGGGAACATTTTGAACGTTTCCGAGGTGATGGATTATGTATTTCAACACCATCCGGCAGTACGGCATATAATAAAGCTTTGGGCGGGGCAATTATCCATCCAACATTGCAAGCATTCCAAATTACAGAAATGGCGTCGATTAACAACCGCGTGTTCCGTACGGTAGGGGCTTCACTTGTATTACCAGCGCATCATAACTGTGCATTAAAGCCAGTGAATGACCAGCAATTTAATATGACAGTGGACCATATTAGTATGACTGAAACCGATGTAAAGTCGATTATGTTTAATGTGGCGAATGAGCGTGTTCGTTTTGCGCGATTCCGTCCATTCCCGTTCTGGGAGCGCGTGCATGATTCATTTGTTGCAAATGAATAGAACGGAGCTATATGGATAACAGATATCAATTACAATTTACAGTAAAATTAGACGGGCAATTACTCCGTGAGGCATTAGCAGGTTTTGGCATTTCAAAGCGCACATTAACAGCTGTTAAATTTGATGGTGGGGCACTCTACGTGAATGGGGAGGAACGCAATGTTCGTCATCCATTGTTTAGTGGGGATGTCGTTACAGTCATTTTTCCGCCAGAGGAAGTAAGTGAAGGGCTCGTAGCAGAATACAGCGAACTTGCTATTGTTTATGAGGATGAGACATTGCTTATCATTAATAAACCTGCCTATATGAGTACCATTCCTTCAAGGGAGCATCCAAGTGGAAGTGTTGCAAACTATGTGCGCGGTTATTTCGAGCAGCAAGGGATTGCTTCAACGGTTCATATTGTGACACGGTTGGACCGCGATACTTCTGGTTTAATGGTGATTGCCAAACATCGTCATATTCATCATTTAATGAGTGAACAGCAAAAAAGTGGGCAACTTCAGCGTGAATATGAAGCGGTTGTGGAAGGGCATGTAAAGTTAGAAAAACAATCAATCAAAGCACCGATTGGTCGAAAAGATACGAGCATCATTGAACGGCAAATAAGCGCAGATGGACAAGCTGCACATACCGATGTAACGGTTTTAAAGCATGGGAATAAAAATTCACATGTGCGATTAAAGCTATACACAGGAAGAACACATCAAATCCGTGTTCATATGGCGCATGTCGGTCATCCATTAGTAGGTGATGACCTTTATGGGGGCAGTCTGCAATCGTTAGACCGTCAAGCGCTCCATTGTGTATTCGTTCAATTTCCACACCCACTTACTCGGGAAGAAATGACAATTGAAAGTCCATTACCAACCGATTTCATTCCACTTCTAAATAACTGAGTATGCATAAACCACCATTTTGATTTTGTTGAATGGTGGTTTTCTAGTGGGGAAAAATAAAGCTTGATATACGTTTCATGTGCTTAGCTAGCCTAAATAACCTACAATATAAATAGAAACCATATGAGCAAATAGAAATTGTCTTGGTCATATGTACTTAAGCTAGCCCAACATGTTAATACTGTATTAATGACAAAAAGTCACTTGACGAGAGTCTATATTACGTACTAAAATAATGCGTTATCAAAAAATCGAGAGGAGGGGAACAAGCATGATAGAAGAAAAATCCACGAATAAAGAAACTCAATATGACGGAGAATTGTTACGATTACTTTTGTTAGAAGAAAATATTGAAGTATTTCGTGAACATTTTTTAGTGCTTCACCCGTATGATCAAGCCCAGTTTTATGAAGAGGTAGGACCAGATATACGACAGACCATCTATCGCTTTTTATCCCCTCAAGAAATGGCAACGATTTTTGAGGCAATTGAGCTAGATGATGATGAATATGAAGACTTTTTAAAAGAGATGGATACCGCATACGGCGCAGCAATGCTAGGTTTCATGTATGCTGATGATGCAGTTGACGTTTTAAATGAATTAGATAGTGAGCAACGTGAAAGCTATTTAGAAATGATGGATAGTGAAACCGTTGAAGAGATTAATGAATTATTAGGCTATGAAGAATATACAGCCGGTGCGATTATGACAACTGAGTATGTTTCGATTTTAGAAACATCCACTGTGCGCTCGGCAATGACCGTTCTCCGTAAAGAGGCACCAACAGCGGAAACGATTTATTATATATTTGTTGTCAATGATGCCCATCAATTAACAGGCGTTATGTCATTACGTGATTTAATTATTGCCAATGAAGATACACTGATACGCGACATTATGAGCGATCGTGTCGTATCTGTAAAAGTAACAGATGACCAAGAAGGCATTGCGCATATTATGAAAGATTATAACTTTTTAGCGATTCCCGTTATTAATGATAATTTTGAACTGCAAGGGATTATTACCGTCGATGATATTATTGACGTTATCGATGAAGAAGCTGAGGATGATTACTCCAAATTAGCTGGTATTTCGGATATGGATGATATCGATGCAGGTCCAATTAAAGCAGCAGGAAAACGCCTTCCTTGGCTTATTATTTTATTATTTTTAGGAATGTTTACGTCCAGTTTAATGGGGATTTTTGAAGCGACATTAGATAAAGTGGCATTGCTTGCAACATTTATTCCACTCATTTCAGGAACATCTGGAAATAGTGGTACACAAGCACTTGCTGTTGCGGTTCGTGGTATTGCAACAGGGGATATAGGTGGGAAAAGTAAGTTTAAGCTTGTCCTACGAGAGCTTGGTACAGGTGTCATTATGGGACTTGTAAGTGGTGCACTTGTTGTCGGTGTTATTTTTATTTGGAAACAATCATTAATCATTGGCTTATTAGTAGGGGCAGCTATTTGTTGTTCCATTATTGTAGCCACATTAGCAGGATCATTCATTCCATTATTAATGCATAAAATGGGGGTTGACCCGGCTGTTGCATCAGGTCCATTTATTACGACATTAAATGATGTAACAAGTATTGTTATCTACTTAGGTCTAGCTTCCGCGTTTATTAATCAAATTATGTGACGAACAGGATGAACGTCTATTGCATATTGTAAGAAAAAAGGATGTGTAATATGGAAATTCATCCGTTACTCTTTATTAATACACCAAGTTTTTACCGTGAAATAGTTGAAATTATTGATATTGAGGAAAGTACGTCGGTTTATGAACCACTTTCTACCCCACCTGAAAAGATTCAAAACGCATTAATTGCAAGGCAACTTCATTACTTCTCAAGACCTTCGAAAGACCCAAGACCATTATTGCTTGTGTTAAAGTCCGGAGAGAAAGTTGTCGCATCGATTGAAAAGTTGAATGAATGTGATGTGAAATTGCAATGTTTTGATAGTGTGCGAATTATTGATGGCAATGAAATCGTAGCAATTTATAGTTCTTCATAAAGAAATGGGAAGCCTTTGGTCGGGCTTCCCATTTTTGCACGTTTAAGTGAAATATATAATCATAAGCTAATGACATTGGTTAGCGATTAGTTACAAACTCCAAGATTTACGTCAGCGATACATTGTACTGCGCAGAAACAATCAAGATCAACTGTAATACAGCTATCTGATGGAGCAAAATGAACTACATCACATACTTTACGCATGTTAATTTCACAACCGTAGTCATTTAATAATTGTACAGGGTCTCTACATTCGTCTAAAGGAATAAGTACACGTAATGTCGCACAGCAACTATCGAATACATCCTCTACACGGAAATAAATTGATACACAAGCATCACAAGGCATATCAGTTGAGCTAAATGTTGAGAAGAACGGACAACCTGATTTCGTTAATAATGTGAATACGCGTGTATCAGCAGAATGACGTGCTGGACTAACGATGCCTCCTAGTGGTTCTAAGAAACAGTTCGTTGTACAACCTGAACATTCATTTTGAGTTGCTGCATTTTGAATTTCTAAAATAGAGCGCACAACTTCACATACACATCCACGTTTTGATGAATGGTTACTTGATTCATTACCTCTTCCACATCCCATATATTTCACCTCCTTAATCTTAAATTCTCTATACATTATGACCGATGTGAAAAATGAATCGGGCGATTGTATTGTTCTGTAAATAATGAATAAATAAAAAATGGAAAGGCAATACTTTGATAAAAGATTAAGAAACGGGGGATTTAATTGCGGAAATGGTTTGTCGTCGCATGTTTTGCTTTATTATTAGTTGGCTGTGGTGAGCGTGAAAAGGTTTTCGTATATCAATCTGGCAACGAGGAACAAAATAAGCAGGAAATCCAGCATTTATTGAAGGAAGCGGATGTCGTTGACGAGGCGAATGTTATTTTCTTAAATGATGAATTATTTGTGGCGATTCAAGTAAAGCCGTGGAAAAAATGGAATCGTATGAAGGTAGAAGAAAGCTGGCAGAAAAAACTAGAGCAAAAATTTACGAATTTGAACGTGACAGTTTCAACTGATTTTAAGATGTTTTGGGAAACCACGAAGATTATAGACGAACAGGGTCAACAAGACGTTCAGGAGAAAATTCATGATTTAAAAAAGTTAGCTAAGGAGGAAACGTAAATTGAAAGAGCAACAATATAACACATTAAAGGATCAAATATCTCCACCTACTCCTTATGGGCTTAATTTATTAAAAGCGTTTGGTGTAGGTGGAATCATTTGTGCAATTGGACAAGGGATATCTTTCTTTTACATGATTTTCTTCGATTTTACAGAACGCACAGTGGGCAATCCAACCGTTGCAACAATGGTATTTATCGCAATGATTCTAACGGGTTTGGGATTATATCGCAAGCTCGGTCAGTTTGCAGGTGCAGGAAGTGCGGTGCCGGTTACGGGATTTGGAAATGCTGTAATTTCGGCGGCTATTGAACATAAATCAGAAGGGTTTGTACTCGGCGTGGGCGGAAATATGTTTAAACTCGCGGGTTCGGTCATTTTATTTGGAACAGTATCTGCATTTTTCGTTGCGCTCATTAAATTGATTTTAGTATCGGTAGGTGTAGCCTCGTGGTAATTGTTTTCCATTCAAAACCGTCGATATTAGCAGCGGCTGCAATTGTAGGGCCTCTGGAGAAACGTAGCGTATTTCATTCTTATTTTGATAAAGTGCTTACGGATGAAAGATCACATAAAAATACAAATGAACAAGGACATGTCCAACTGATTTCAGAAGCATGTCAAGTTATTTTAAAGAAATCGAATTTAAATAATTTGGATATCGATTATTTTTTAGGTGGTGATTTGATTAATCAGATGACCCCGACAAATTTTGCTGCAAGGGAATTAGCAGTTTCATTTATTGGTTTATTTTCGGCATGTGCGACATCGGTTTCGTCAGTCATTATCGCGGCTTTACTGACGGAGCTTGGTGCTAGTGAATTTGCGATTGCTGGTGCGTCCAGTCAGCACAATGCGGTAGAACGGCAATTTCGTTATCCTGTCGCTTATGGATCTCAAAAGCCAGCAACTGCTCAATGGACAGTAACGGGGGCTGGATTTGCACTCGTAGGAAAGCATCATGATGAATTTCCTTCTATTGAAGCTGCGACGATTGGAAAGGTAGTGGACTTTGGCGCAACAGATCCATTTCATATGGGGGGCGCAATGGCACCGGCTGCATTTGAAACAATCCAAGCGCATTTAAAAAAGCGCGGCCAAAAAATTCAAGATTATGATGTCATTATGACGGGTGATTTAGGAAAAATTGGATTGAAAATATTGAAGGCAATGTTCGCTCAAAGTGGGGTAGCGAAAGAGGATTTGGCGAGATTTCGCGATGCTGGTGCGGAATATTATGGCGAAGACTCGGCATTCCAAGCGGGTGCTAGTGGACCAGGTTGTTCGGCATCGGTATACTTTAGCTATTTACTTGAACAATTTAAAAGTGGACGCTATAAAAAAGCGCTACTTGTCGCAACAGGTGCATTGCTATCCCCTTTATCATACCAGCAAGGCGAAACAATACCTTGTACAGCACATGCGATAGAAATTGGGATGGGGTGATCAGTTCATGGAGTTTACATTTTTATTTGCTTTTATAGTAGGTGGAGTAATTTGTATGATTGGTCAATTGTTGATGGATGTAGCCAAATTAACACCTGGACATACATTATCGATTTTGGTCGTATGTGGCGCAATATTAGATGGCTTGGGATTATACGAACCGCTTATTGACTTTGCTGGGGCAGGCGCTACAATACCAATTACATCTTTCGGAAATTCGCTGACACATGGAGCAATGGCTGAAGCGGAAAAGCATGGATGGATTGGCGTATTAACCGGCATGTTCGAGGTGACAAGCTCAGGAATTAGTGCAGCCATTATTTTTGGTTTTATCGCGGCAATAATTTTTAAGTCAAAAGGAAAAGTAGACTAGACGATAACCCTCTTTTTATTATTTTGGTGTGCATACACTACAAAATAGGAAGGGGGGATTTTTGTGTCTGGATATGGAGGTTGGCAACAACAACAATGTTGTAACTATGAGACACCGGCATATAATAACTGTAATAATAGCGGCACTTTCGTTTTAATCGTTGTATTATTTATCTTACTTATTATTGTTGGTAGCGTATTTATCTAAATTGATTCAGTGGGGTTTCAAACCCCACTGAACCAAATTAAGCCCCGGCGGATGTCACAGATTTTTTTAAGGGAAGTTTTCGAGCGAGCTCGAAAAAAATCTGGACGCAATTACGCCAAGGCGTAATTGATTTTGATCCGGCATTTACCCCCTACTTGTTTAGGTAGGGGATAAATGCTAAATATGTAATTTTACAAAGTGGGATTCAAACACCGGCTGAATAGAAGGAATCACATTAAGCTGGAGGAACAAAGGCTAAATCTGTCACATCTTGTGATAATACCTTTGTGATCAATGGCGTGTTGACACAATGCCCCAGCGGATATTCACAGATTTTTAAGGGGACTGTCGTGATGGAGGATGTTTAGCTATTATCGCATGGGTATGACGAACTTAGGCTAGACTTTTTAACGAGTTCACCAGAAGAAAAATCTGTACGCAATTATGTCGAGGCGGAATTGATAGGAGGAAGATTTGAATGGATAATTCTTTTTTTAAAAAGGTAGAAAGTAAAACTGGCTTGGGTATTGATGAAATTATGAATTTAGCAAATGCCCTTACACACGCAGATTTTACTGATGAGAAGCAAGTGCGGAAAATTGTAAAAAAGGTTAGTAAAATCGCTAATAAACCAATTTCAAGTGATATGGAAGAAAAAATTGTGCAATCCATTGTAAAAGATGGGCACTCTTTAGATTTTAGTAAAATTGAAAAATTAATGCGCTAATGTGAACTTTCAATCAGTGGGGAATTATCCTCATTGATTGCTCGATTTCACCAAAATCCGCGGTAATGCGGAATAAAAAGGAGGATGTTTAATGCTGCAAATGCACATTAAACATCCTCTTTCTTAAAATATTCTTTAAAGAACCTTTTCCATAGCACGATGTGGAATACCAGCATCCATAAATTCAGGGGATGTCACGGTATAGTTTAGTTTTTCATAAAATGGCACGGCATAAGATTGTGCGTTTAATTTTAGGTTTTTAAAATCAAGTGCAGTCGCATGTTGTTCGACTGTGTCCATAATTAATGCACCGAGACGTTTTCCGCGGTAATGGCTTAGTACACAAACACGCTCAACTTTCCCGATTTTTGGTTCGATTTCTCGAAGTCGGGCAGCCGCGATTGTTTGATCTCCATCATTGACGATGAAATGAACAGCCGTTTCATCATGTTCATCAAGCTCTAAGCTGAGAGGAACCCCTTGCTCTTTCACGAAAACTTCTTTACGAAGCGAAAAAGCACGATTTCGGTCTTCCTCAGTTGTTACTAATTTTACTTCAAACACTTGTTATTCAGCTCCAGTCAATTTGTATGTTTCGTATGTTGTCCAAGAGCCATCTTCTAATTGGTAGAGCAAATGGAAGCGATCTACAATGTCGTGCTCATCCACACCAATCATGCGTAATTGACCAAAAATATCGTCATGCTCTGAAGCGGTTAATTTTTGAGCAATTGTGATGTGTGGGACAAAGACATGCTTAGATGCACCAATATTCAACGTTTCTTGAATCGTTTTGTGCAAAGTTTCTAATTGTGAAGTAGGTTCGATACGGAAAAATAGCGTATTCGTTGTTGGATAAAATGAACTAATTCTTGAAGCATGAATTTGTAACGGCGTAAATTGTGTGGAAATTTCCTGTAACTTATTAGAAATATCGTCAATTTGAGACGCATCTGCATCAAACGCATCTTTTAATGTAAAGTGCGGCGTAACTAAAGAATAGTGTGGATCATAACGTTTACGATACGTGTTTGCTAAATCTTGTATTTTCTTTGATGGAAATGCAATAATACCATATTTCAAAATCATTACCCCCTAGAAATTAATTACTATTATCCTTTAATTATAACAGAAAATTTCTGCAATAAACATTTACAACGTTCAAGAACCTAAAATTTTTGTTAATGCACGCTTTAGGTCAGGCTTCCAAGTTTTCCAAGTATGGTCACCGTCTAATTCTTCATAAAATGTTTCGATACCGCGTTCTACAAAGAGCTCATGCATTGCTCGGTTTGGTGTTAGGAAGTCTTTTGCGACTGAATTACTTGGAAAGCGGACTTCATTTTCACGCAAGCCGATTGTATGATAAGTAGCTAATAAATCTGGGCTTTTTGCGTCACGAACGGTTTGCAGCACATGTTCATCTACATAAGGGGATTGTAAAATGGCTTTCCCAAAAATATTCGGATAATGGAGCGCTGTTAATAATGAAATCGTAGCAGCCATGGAGTCTCCCATGAGCGTGCGGCCCGAGCCCATTTGATGCGTCGTGAACTCTTCATCTAAATAGGGAACTAGTTCATGTGCTAAAAAGCGCATATAAGCTTCGAATTGGTCGCCTGTTGGGATATATTTGCGGCGTCGATCTGCAGCATCTTTATAAGGAACACCCACAATGATAACGTTTTCAATTATGTAATCATCAATTAACTCATCAGCTAATCGAGGAATTCCACCTAATTGAAAGTAATCTCTACCATCTGATGTGATTAAAATGTTATATTCGTATAGTGGAGAATAGTTTGCTGGAATGTAAATGAGTAAATCTAATTCTTCATTTAGTGAACGGCTATAAAACGCAATATCTTTTACTGTACCCTTTTCCAAAATAGTCACTCCTGTTCTGTGATTGTATCGAAATTGTATCACAAAGGAAAATAAAGGTGTAATATAGGAGATGGATAGTAAAAAATTATGATAAATACAATAAAAGTGAGGATTTATACATGTCTAATAAAAGAGTTCGAGTTCATTCTGATGAAGTGACGAAAGCAACCCATGAAGCGCTATTGCGTCGTCATGTAACAATTGAAGACATTGCAGAAATTGTTCATATTATGCAATCTCCATATAACGAAGGTTTAACAATTGAACATTGTGTTCAATCGGTAGAGCGCGTATTAAATAAACGTGAAGTCCAGCATGCGGTGTTAGTTGGAATTGAGTTGGATGAATTAGCGGAAAAAAACATGCTTTCTGCACCATTGCAAGCTATCATTGAATCGGATGAAGGACTGTTCGGTGTGGATGAAACATTAGCATTAGGTTCGGTATTTACGTATGGTAGTATCGCGGTGACGACTTTTGGGCATTTAGATAAACAAAAGATCGGCATTATAGAAAAGTTAGATACGAAGGCGGGCGGTTCCGTTAATACATTTTTAGATGATTTAGTCGGTAGTATTGCGGCATGTGCGGCATCACGAATTGCTCACCGTATGCGTGATTTAGAAGAGGAAGGCGAAACATTTGCTGATATTCCTCCAGTAGAGTTAGGCCCAACTACGAAACCAAAAACTGAAATCTAACTTATAGAAATCTAATTGATTGAAAGGATTTACCAAATGAAATTAAGTGATATTAAAACACTCATTACTAGCGGGACGATTATTCTTGCAGTCGGGTTATATTTAGTTTTTTCTAAACCGACCGATGAACAGCCGCAAACAAATGACAATATACAATATAATTCGGTAACACAAGAACAAAAGCATTATCGCATTACGCCTGAACTCGCAATGAACGAAACAGGAAAGCAACTAATTGATGTAGAGTTTATTTCTGCAAATGATGGTGATACGATGAGTGTTAAAATGGATGGGCAAAAGCAGCGCGTCCGTTTATTAATGATTGATACACCTGAAATGAATTACGATAAGGGTGATCCGATGCCTTATGCAGAGGCGGCAAAACAATTAACAACGCAATTGTTAGAAGATGCCAAGTCGGTTCAATTGTTATTCGATAAAGGACCGGAAGCAGATAAGTATGACCGATTATTAGCTTATGTGTTCGTTGATGGTGTGAGCTTGCATGAAGTTTTATTAAATGAAGGACTTGCAGCTGTACGCTATGTCAATAAACCAAATAACTCTTTAGAAGATGAGCTACGCGAAATTCAACAAGAGGCAGAAGCGAAAAAGTTAAATATTTGGGCGCATCCTAACTATTTACAAAAAGACGGCTTCCATCCAGAAGAAGTTAAAAAATAATAAGTTTAGGCTTTAGAGTAACGCACATATGTACCGAAAAAAACACCTTTATATTGATTAATAGGTTTTCAATACCTGTTTTTCAATGAAAGGTGTTTTTATTTTCAAAAATTAGTACGTGACCTAGTTCGGATACAATTTGAATTTCATATGGATTGTCAATCACTATGTTTACGATAAAGACAGTGCAAAATAATTTACTTTTTAAAGATAACAAGTTAAACTAACGTGGATAAACATTATCTATGTTAGTTTGAAATATAAAGTGGAAGAATTATGAATTGCGGGAGGTGATTTTATGCAGATGAAAACCGGGGTTGAACAATCTGTCTATGCCATTTTGATCCTTAATATGTTACCAGATAAGGCGGTATTACCGGGCGAAGTAATTAGCCAGCAATTAGACGCCTCACCAACGTATTTTCAAAAATTATTGAGAAAGTTAGTGAGTGCGGACTTGATTACTTCTGTGCCAGGGGTTAAAGGTGGATTTAAGTTAAAGAAAAAGCCTGAAGACATTCGAGTTTATGATATTTATCTTGCTATTGAGGGACAACAATCATTGTATACCTCTAGTGGTATTTTACATGACATGTTTGAGTTAGAAGAGGAAGATTCGTGCTGCTTGTTAACGAATTTAATGGAGGAAGCTGAGTCCTCTTGGCAATCCGTGTTAAAGCGTGAAACTGTGGCGTCATTATATGAAGAAATAAATGAGAATTATCCTTCAAAAGTGCAATTACTTCAAGAGTGGGTAAAGGAAAAGATGGTTCAATAAGTAGAGAACCTTCCTAAGTTAGGTGGAATAAATTTGGAGAAATTTCAATCGCACAGTGGTTTTGCACGAACATTTAAAGAAAATAAATTGACGCTTGGTCTTTCATTTCCATTGGAGTTGTCTTCGGACAAATTTCAGACAATGGATTTAGCACAGCAAATGATACTGGCAAAACAAGCGGAGGAACTTGGGTTTGCTTCGTTATTTGTGAGGGATTCACCACTTTATGATCCCAACTTTGGGGATGATGGCGTTCTGTACGATCCTTTTCTATTTCTTACATACGTAGCGGCACATACGAATAAAATCGCGCTAGGTACTGCGAGTGTTGTCACGTCATTGCGACACCCGCTTCACTTAGCGAAGTCAGCAGCTACTTTGGATGAAATATCGAAGCAACGCCTGTTATTTGGTACTGCAACTGGAGACCGTCCAATTGAGTTTCCTGCATTTAAAGTGGAACGGGAGGACCGTGCAGAATTGTTTCGGGAGTCCATATTGGTTATGAGAAAAGTGTGGAAAGAAACATTCCCTAAAATACAGTCACAGCGAGTGGGACTAACTGAGGGAGATGTGATTCCTAAGCCAGCTAATGCCGACATTCCAATATTCGGTACAGGGTATTCTGGGCAAACAATTGAATGGTTAGCGGATAATACAGACGGTTGGATGTTTTATGCGCAAGAAGCGAATCGTCAACGTGAGCTAATCAAGCGTTGGAGGGAAGCAACTGGAACGTTTAAGCCGTTCATTCAGCCGTTAGTTATTAACCTGTCTGAAAATCCCAATGCGCCACCTCATCCGATTCCGGTAAAAGTAGGCTTTACATCGGGTCATAAGTTTTTAATCGATTATTTGTATGCGTTGCAAGATATGGGGATTAATCATATCATTCTTGCATTGAAGAATGGTAATCGTCCTGTAGCTGAAGTGATACAAGAATTAGCCGAATATGTAGTACCGCATTTCCCTGCACGCACAACCTAAATAAAGAGAATAGCGAGGAATTAAGATGATAAATAATTTAGCACGCATTAACGAATTATCGAAAAAACAGCGTGAAGAAGGTTTGACGAATGCTGAAAAGGTGGAACAACAAGTATTGCGTGAAGACTACTTACGTGAAATTCGTGGACAAGTTCTAGACACTTTTTCAGGGATCACAATACTGGACCCGCTTGGAAATGACGTAACACCGGAAAAATTACGTAAAGAAAAAGAACTGGAATAACCGGAAAAATAAGCTTATTGGAAGGAAGTTATCTAGATGAAATTAAGTATATTGGACCAAGCTCCTGTTACAAAAGGGAATATGGCAGCAGACGCTTTGAAAAAGGCAGAAGAACTAGCGATTTTAGGAGATCAATTAGGCTATCACCGAATGTGGATGGCAGAACATCATGCAACAAATGTTTTTGCAAGTTCAGCTCCAGAAGTGACGGCCGCTCATTTGGCTGCTAAAACAGAAAATATCCGAATTGGAACGGGTGGAGTGATGATGATGCATTATTCTCCATTAAAACTAGCGGAAGTGTTTAAAACACTAAGCGCATTTTCACCGGGACGCATTGATTTTGGCGTAGGCCGCGCTCCGGGAGGGGATAACCACTCCATTTATGCTTTATCTGAAGGACGCCAACCAATGACGAATAATATGTATGAAAAATTTGATACGACATTGCAGTTGATTAACGACGAAGTGCCGAATGATGATTTATATAACAAAACGATGGCCACACCATCCCAAATCTCTTTGCCGGAAGCTTGGCTATTAGGTTCTAGTGGCAACAGTGCTGTACAGGCTGGGCGCAGAGGTGTTGGTTATTCATTTGCACAATTTTTTAATGGTCAAATGACGAAGGAAATTTTAGATTTATACAAAAGGAATTTCCAACCTTCAGCCTTTATGGAGAAGCCAGAAATTAATGTATCTTATATGGTGACAACAGCTGAAACAAAAGAAGAAGCCGAGTTCGAGGCAATGCCACAAGATATTTGGCGTTTACTGTTTATGCAAGGCAAGATTGGGCAAGTTTTAACACCTGAAGAAGCGCGTGATTATCCATTGACAGAAATGGACCGGATGATTATTCAAGAAAATCGTAAAATTCATTTAGTAGGATCTGCAAAAGAAATCGCAACAATATTACAAGAAGAGCAAGCACACTACGGATTTGATGAAGCAATGATTTGCAGCATTCCTCATTCCCAAGAGAAACGTTTGAATGTATATAAGTTATTGGCACAGGAATTATTCTAGATCAGGATACAATGAAAGGAAGAACGAAATGAACGATTATTTAGTAAAGGCATTAGCATATAATGATCAAGTACGAGTTTATGCAGTGAATACAACGGCAACAATTGGAGAAGCCCAACGCCGCCATAACACATGGCCAACTGCTTCTGTTGCATTAGGACGCGCAATGACTGCGGGAGTCATGCTAGGAGCAATGCTTAAAGGTGAAGAAAAAATATCAGTGAAAATTAACGGTGGGGGTCCTATTGGCACAATTCTTGTCGATATAAATGCCAATGGAGAAGTACGAGGCTTTGTTTCGAATCCTCAGACCCATTTTGACCTGATTGAACAAGGAAAAATAGATGTGAAAAGAGCTGTTGGAACAGATGGATTGATGACTGTATCAAAAGATATTGGATTGCAGCACCCATTTGTAGGGCAAATCCCCCTTGTGTCTGGTGAGATTGGTGAAGATTTCACATCTTATCTTTTTAATTCTGAACAAACGGCTTCTGCTGTAGGGGTAGGTGTACTAGTGAACCCTGATAATACAATTCAAACGGCGGGTGGTTTTATTATTCAACTATTGCCAGGTGCAGAGGAAGAAATCATTAGCGCAATAGAAGAGCGGTTAAAAGTAATAGCGCCTATTTCTTCAATGATTGCGGATGGTTTGACGCCAGAACAAATTCTTGAGCAGGTACTTGGTGTAGGAAATGTAAAAGTTTTAGAGAAAATGCCGGTTCAATTCCAGTGTCAATGCTCTGAAGAGAGAGTTACTAATGCCATCGTAAGTTTAGGTAACGAAGAAATACTAGACATGATTCAAACAGATGGTCAGGCAGAAGCAAATTGTCATTTCTGTAATGAAAATTACCATTTCACTAAAGAAGACTTAGAGAAATTGATGGAAACAGCGGTTTAATAAAGGGGTTACGATCAAAAGTCATTTAATGTGATTTTTGATCGTAGCTTTTTTTTTAGATAAAAAAGTGAAAGTCACGGATAGAATTCGAAAAGTAGCGGATAGAACTCTAAAAGTAATGGATAAAACATCCATTTGGACCGGCAGCTACAAAAAAACGAGTCAAGATTAATGAGTGATGTAGTAAATATTACGAATTAGTGAAAATTATTCTCAATTAAGTTATAATTCTGATTGAAATAGAGGTTAGACAATTGTTTACCATACTAGTTTATGGCATGCTAGACAATGGAATGAATTAAAAAGTTCTACTGAATAGGTAAATTATTATATAAGAAATGGAGGAATTGGTGGCATGAAAAAATATAGCTTATTTTTATTGGTCTTACTCATCATGAGCCCGTTTATATTACCGAATATTTCAAACGCGGCGATTGCAGATGGTACATACGATGTTAGTTATCAAGTAAACAAACCGGGCAGTAATTCAGCGTCAATGGCAAATGATTATTTTGCAAAGCCTGCAAAGCTCATCGTAAAAGATGGGAAAATGACGATGCAGTTGACGATTAAAAAAAGTGCATGGGTAACTGAATTTAAACCTCCTGGTGGGGCAAGTATTATAAGTTCAAATGAGGGCGCGGATCAGCGTGTCGTACAATTTCCAATATCGAATCCCAACGTTGTGACAATTGCGATGAAAATTGATATTGAAGATATTGATTACCATCATTCTTATAGTGTAGATTTTGTCATTAACAGCAGTGCTTTACCGGAAGCTAAGGCACCAGTAGTAACGGCACCGGAAACAAAGCCAGTTGTGCCAGAACCACCCAAGAAGCAAGAAACAACGAATTCATCGTCAGGAAGTAATACTTCTTCAAATAAACCAGCAACAACTGAAAATGCAACTACTTCGTCAACAAGTGAACAAACGAAACAGCCTATGACAAATGAGAAAGCGGTTTCACAAGAGGCACAACAAACGCCAACTGAGGAGCAACAAGCACCAGCACAAGAAGAGCAGAAGGCTGAAGAAAAAGAAGTAGTAGAAAATCCAGAGACGAGTGATGAGCTACCGATTTTAGCAATTGTGTTGTTCATTATGGCAATGATTATTTTCATACGCACGAAAAATCCAAAAACTAACTAATATTTCTAGGAGGAATTTAACAATGGCTAAAAAATCAAAAGCAACTAAAGCAATTATCGCATCATTACTTGCAACATCAGCAATCGTACCTGCAATGGCGGTTTCAGCAGATGTAGATGGATCGGTTAAAGTAAATGGAACAGATGCAACATCTCGTTCAGTAGAGGCAGTAAATACTTCTGCGAAAGCGACAAAAACGATCGACTTCAAAGTAGAAGATGCAACAGGCATGCTTGCAAAATACGTTCCAGGTACAGGGAGTTTAGTAGAACGCGAAGGTCAAAAATATATTCAATTAAACTTAACAGAACAAGTATTAGCAATGGTTGATGAAGTATTAGTAGATGGTAAAACAGCTGTTTATAACTATGGTAGTAAAATGATTTTAATTCCTGTTTCAGCAGATTTTAAGCCAGTTGAAGCGACATTTACTTTAACGACACCAGTAGGGAAAATGGATGCAAAAGCAATATTAACACCAGATCCAGCTTCTATTAAACAAGAAAAAACTGAATCAAATCAACCGACAAAGCCTGAAGAGGAAGCAGGAAAGCCGTTCGCACCAGGTAAAAAGTTTGACTCAGTGGCAGATGGTATATACGATGTAACGTTTGATACTTATGCGCCAGAAACAAACATTGGCAATTATAAAGCGATTTCAAGCCATTTCTCACCAAAAGCAAAATTAATCGTAAAAGGTGGAAAATATTCAGTACAAGTTGAAGTAGTTGAAAAATCAAATCCAATGATTGCTGCATTAAAAGTAAATGAGCAATTAGCGACGACGGTTTCTGGCTCTGCTACGGAAGGGACACGCGTATTAAGCTTTGACATTAATTCAATTAGCGATTTACACAAATCAGCAGTACATGTTGTCGTACCAGCTGCCAAAATGGATAAATGGTATGATTTCGGTTTCGCAATAAACACAGCGAACTTAGAGTTACCAAAAGCTGAAACAAAACCTGAAGCAAATACGTTACCAGCATTTGTCTATGCAGATGGAAAAAATGACTTATCAATTATGCAAGGGAAATATTTAGCTGACCAAGTAACGGTAACAGCTACTGCGGGTGGTTATGATGTAGATGTCACTTTCCCAGAAGGCCAACATTTAAATGACTTTACTGTAACAGGTGCAACAGTTGCGAAAAAGTCAGAAGAAATTGTCGGCGAAAATACAGTTAAAATTTACACAGTTTCAGTGAAAGACATCACACAAATGTATAATGCGACAGTTGATCTATCTGTTCGTTTTGGAGATTTCAAATACGATGAAAAATATCCAGTGCAATTACAATTTGGCGGTAAGAAAAATCCATTTACAGATATTATGAAAGATGCAAGTTACGGCTCAATTGTTTCTTTATATTCAAAAGGGATTTTCAAAGAAGCAGATAAATTTAACCCGAAAAATAATGTGACACGCTCACAGTTCGCATTAATGATTAACCGTGCGTTAACATTAGAAGTACCAGCAACAACGAAATTTACAGATATCGCAAAATTCGATGCAGAAACGCAAAGTGCAATTAAAGCGTTAAACGGAATTGGTGTCATTAATGGCAACACAGAAACATTATTTGCGCCAACACAAGATATTTCACGTAAGCAAGCTGCGTTAATGATCTACCGTTTATTAGAAAAACAAGGCTATAAAGCAACTGGCGCTACTGCAAACTTCTCGGATGTATCTGCAAAAGATGTAGAAGTAGTAAAAGCGATTGCGGAGTTAAATAAATTAGGCGTTATGACAGGTTATGAAGGTAAATTTAATCCAGATCTTAAATTAACACGTGGACAAATGGCAAAAGTTTTAAATAACGGGTTAACTGTAATTGACGGCTTAAAATAAAATGAATGTGCAGTGTACCTCCGCTTAGTTGCGGAGGTTACTGCCTTTTTGAAGTATTGTGCATTAAATTGAAGTAAATTCCCATCAACTTTTCAGATGAAAATTTACTTCAGTTTAATCAATATAGGAGGATACATAACATGAAAAAATGGCTTGCAAGTCTAGCATTAGGAGTAGCACTTTTAGCTGGCTGTGGAAATGATGAAGAAGAGGCAGTAAAGCAAAATGCACCTGATACCGAGGTAGAGCAATCTACTACTGTTGAAGAAGAGCATCGTATTATTGCAGGTACGGTTGTTTTGGCAGAAATTATGGATAAACTCAATTTAGATGCAGTAGCAGTGCCAGAAACTGTAAAGCATTTACCAGCACGTTTCGAAGGGTTACCAACGATTGGAAATGCGATGGATCCTGATGCAGAAATTATTAAATCATTGAATCCGACAGAAGTATTATCGGTGTCGACGTTGGAATACGATTTGAAAGATAAGTTTGAACAGTTAAAAATTCCAGTGGATTTCGTGGATTTAACGGGTATTGAAACGATGCTTTCTGAAATCAAAGAAATTGGTGCACGCTATAATCGAACGGCAGAGGCTGAAACATTAATTTCAGAGCTGCAGGGGGAAATTGATGCTGTAGAGCTTATTTCCAGTGATAAGGAAAAACCTAAAGTACTTATTTTACTAGGTGTACCAGGAAGCTATTTAGTGGCAACTGAAAAATCGTACGCAGGTGATTTAGTTCGTTTAGCCGGTGGTGAAAATGTAATGGCTGGACAAGATGCGGAATACTTACCATCCAACACAGAATATTTATACGAATCTAATCCGGATATCATTTTACGATTAGCGCACGGGATGCCGGATGAAGTCATTAAAATGTTTGATGATGAATTTAAAACGAATGATGTATGGAAGCACTTTGCCGCGGTAAAAAATGATGAAGTGTATGATTTAGAAGAGGAGCTATTTGGCACAACTGCCGCATTAAATGTACCAGAAGCACTGAATGAGCTTGTAACTATTTTTTATAAATAATGTGTAAGACGGTCGGCAAAATCTAAATGAAGGTTTGGTTGGTCGGCTATTTAGAGATAAAGGGTGTTTGCTGTGACGAAAAAAATTAGTAGCTTTCTAGTAGTTTTACTATTATTGTTTCTGACGATTGTTTATGCCGCTACAACAGGTAGTATTCAAATGGGCTTTGGTGAATTTATAGTGAACTTATTTGATGCTAATAATGACAAGATGGCGGCCATTAAAGATTTGCGCTTTCCAAGAATTATTATTGCTTTATTTGCCGGTGCTGCGCTGTCTGTAGCGGGCGTTTTATTGCAAGCCATTATGCGTAACCCGTTGGCGGATGCAGGGTTTATTGGGATTTCTGCCGGTGCTGCGTTTACGAAATTATTTATCGTATCCTTTGTACCGACGATGTTTTTCTTCTCACCGATTGCTGCATTTGTCGGTGGGGCGTTCGCTTGTTTTCTAGTGTTTTTCTTATCATGGAAATCAGGTTTAAATCCACTCAAATTAATTTTAGTCGGAATTGCGATTAACGCAATGTTTTCAGGCTTAACTGAGGCGATGATTAGCTTTGGTGCATCCACATCTGGAGCAATTACGTCCAATTTAACGTTAAAAACATGGGATGATGTTTCGCTAATGGCGACTTACGGTACGATTGGCTTAGTGCTTGCTTTTCTGTTCTATGGCTGGTGTAACGTGTTAGTATTATCGGACAAAACAGCGAAAAGTATCGGGTTTAATGTAACGGCAGCACGACTACTTATTGCAGCCGTAGCCGTTTTACTTGCAGCTTCGTCAGTTGTTGTAGCGGGTGTTATTGCCTTTGTCGGAATTTTAGTACCACATATTGCGCGCCGTTTAGTAGGTTATGATCATAAAGTACTTATTCCATTTACCGCGTTATTAGGGGCGTTTATTATCTTATTGGCAGATACGCTTGGCCGTACATTATTTGCCCCGATGGAAATTCCAGCGTCGACAATTATGGCCATTATTGGTGGACCATTTTTAATATTTTTACTTAGAAAAGAGTGACAGTTACGATGGAAATGAAAGAAGTAATTGTTTCGCATGACGGAACAACACGTCATTTAAATGGGGTATCAACCGTTATTCCAAAGGGCAAAATTACGACGATTATCGGACCAAATGGCTGTGGGAAGTCGACGTTATTAAGTGTTATGTCACGCAATAATCGACCACTCGAAGGACAGGCACGCCTTGAAAATCGGGACTTAATCGAATATAAAGCAAAAGACTTTGCGAAGAAGTTTGCGATTGTTTATCAGCAAAATGATATTCCAAGTGATTTAACAGTTGAACAATTGGTCATGTATGGACGAATGCCGCATACTTCCTTATTTAAGAAAAACACGTCAGAAGATGAAGATGCTGTTTCTTGGGCTTTAGCCTGTACGAATTTACTTGATAAGCGTCACAATGATTTAGCAGCACTTTCTGGTGGAGAACGACAGCGAGTATGGATCGCGATGGCACTTGCTCAAAAATCAGAAATGCTGTGCTTGGATGAGCCGACAACGTATTTGGACATTTATTATCAGCTGGAATTATTAGAACTTGTGAAGCAATTAAATGAACAACATGGATTGACGATTGTGATGGTGCTCCATGATATTAATCAAGCAATTCGTTACAGTGACCATATTATTTTAATGAAGGCGGGCCAAATCATTACAGAAGGTGCGCCGCGTGCTGTCATTACAAAGGAAGTAATCAAAAAAGTGTACGGTGTCAATTCGGTGTTCCATGAAGATGAGGAACTGGGGCTCTATATGATGCCGTTAAGTATTTAACATGCGTAAATGGCTAAGAATCATCAGTGTTGCCGTCATGCTTTTTTGTGCGGTGCAGCTAATCCAGTATGCGCTATCTTATAAAAATGTAGAAAAAGAGCTAAAGGATGCGCAGCAAGTGGTGGAAGAGAGTGCGCTTACAACACTTCAAAAACAAAATCCGAATATTATCGGCTGGCTATCATTGGCTGATAGTCGACTGGATAACCCGGTTTTGCAGACGGATAATAATGATTTTTATTTAACGCATAATTATTTGAATGAAAAAAGTCGGGGGGGCAGTATTTTTGCTGATTTTCGCAATGAACCAATGAAAGATCGGCACACGATTTTTTATGGGCATGTACTGCGTAACGAGACGATGTTTGGGGAGCTTTCTAAATTTGCACAGCAGCAATATGCCAATGAGCATCCAGTATTTGTTTATGAAACGGCGTCCGAAAAATATGAACTGCAAGTATTTGCTGCCTATGAAACGACAACTGATTTTTATTATATTGAAACACAATTTTCAGATGCAACATTTGAACAGTTTTTAAATGAAATCCAGCAACGTTCCAAAATTAAGATGCCGGTTAATGTGTCAGTAAATGATAAAATTATTACGTTTTCGACATGTACGACATCTGTGAATGATAAAGAACGCTTTGTTGTCCATGCTAAAATTGTGGACTGAACTAATATGAGGTGAATAATATGAATTATACAAAAAAATTAGCTGTTGTTTTCATGTCTGTCGCTGTTTTAGCAGCTTGTGGAGACAAAGAGCAGCCTGTAGAAAAAACACAAGTGGAACAACAAGAAGTAGTAGAAGAAATAAACGTTGCAAGTGAAGCAGCCCTCTTCCGTGAATATAGTGCTACACAAATGGCCGATTTTGTAGCAGATACGAAATTATTGGCTACACTTGTTCAAGAAGGAAAATTAGCAGAAGCGCAAAAATTATATCCGCTTGTAACGATGTATTATGAACGACTTTTACCGCTTGCAGGCGATTTCGAGGAACTGAATCAAGCGATTAATGGTTCGATCGTAGCTGGGCAAGAAGCAGAAGCAACAGGATTCCAACGTATAGCATTTGGTTTATTCCAAGAGAAGACAACAAAGGGTTATGAAGAAGTCGCTATGCAGCTTGTAAGTGATGTTCAAGCGTTAGAAAAACAACTAGCAACTATTGATGTGAGTAAAAATAATGTACTGACATCTGCTAGTGCAATGTTAGAAGATATGTTGAAAAATCGTCTAACAGCAACAAGCTTAGCAAATGCTGAAGTATACGCGGTGAAGGCTCAAACAGAAGTAGTTGAAGAAATTGTAAAAATCTTCACAGCAAGAGCAACTACCGAAACGGTGACATCAGCAACGGAAGCCATTGCGCAGTTAATTGAAGTTCTGGGATATTATGAAGTGGGCAAAGAAGATTACGTTAATTATAGTTTCTTCACAGCGAAGCAAAAAGAAGAGCTGATAGCAGCGGTTCAACATGTACAAAATGCTTTAAATGACATAAACAATACGATTCAATAATGAATCAACGCTAAATTCCGTTCTTGCAAATGAATAACTTAAAACCATCTTTTTTTCCCATTGGGTGAAAAGATGGTTTTTTCTTTAGCAATTTATTGGATATAAATAGTTTGCATAAATGGAATGGGGGTATACATATAAATGAAGACTGCTTAGAAAAACTTACAATCTAAAAATTCGGCTTTAGGAGGAAAATTTAAATGGCAAAATGGACAGTGGATACGTCACACACGAACATTGGATTTCAAGTAAAGCATATGATGGTATCAAAAGTGAAAGGGACCTTTGATTCATTTTCAGCGGACGTGGAAGCAGATGATTTATCGGATTTAACGACTGCAACTATTACGTTTTATATTGATACAGCATCGATTACAACAAAAAGTAAAGATCGTGATAACCACTTAAAAGCAGCAGACTTTTTTGATGTTGAAACTTATCCTAAAAGCACATTTATATCGACGACAATCCAAAAATCTGGTGACGGTTATCAGGTGACCGGGGATTTAACGATTAAGGATGTAACAAAGCAAGTTACATTTGACGTAGAATATAACGGAAAAGGGACGAATCCTTGGGGTGTTGAAGTTTATGGTTTTGAAGGGGAAGCGAAAATTAACCGTGAAGAATTTGGACTAACTTGGAATGCCGCATTGGAAACGGGTGGCGTACTCGTTGGGAAAGATATTAAAATTACCGTTGAACTCGAATTAAATCCAGCGTAGATTAGAGGGGGAAACATCCAGGGAATCGAAAGGATGTAATAAACAAGAGCCGCCTTTCTAGCAAAAATGCTAAAAGCGCGGCTCTTGTTAATTTAAAGCTTCATGTTTTTCATAATGGGTAGCCAATTTCTTTAATTGCTTGTAAGAAAGGCTATCCACTTGGGAAATTGTATCCTGCGAAAAAGAAAGAGTTAAAATCTCAGTATTTTTATTTTTTACGAGCATATACCACTTAAAAGTAAAGTCACGGATTGTCTCGTTTTTGCTAACATCTTTCAAAATATTGTAGCTATCCTTTAGTAAAGTATCTTCTGAAACAAATTCACGCCCTTGTAAATATAAACTGACATCTTGTTGGTCTTTATGTGGTTTGAAGTCAATATTCAAAATCACATTTTCCAATAATTGATTTAATATAATGTCTGTAATCGCAATGGTCGTTTGAGTTTGTAATTCCTCGGGGGATAATTGAACTTTTACTTCTCCTACTTTATCGTTTTTTTCTGAATTGATATAATTCATCGTGAATTGAACTAATAAAATACTAATAAAAAACGTTAAAAAAATAAGCATTACTTTAAAAAATTTATTCATAATAAGAAAGACCACCTTTAAAGCGCTAATGAAAAACTGTGACATCCGTCATTATGCCATAAAAAAACAAAAAAAGGACCGCCAAATGTGACAGTCCTTTAACTTCTAATTAGCAGAAGTATCCACTCCTATAAGTAATCGAATTAAGTATTTTGTTCATCATTATGAATAGTTGCCGCACACTCGTTAAAGTATAAAAATGATTCGTCCTCTAATTTTATTACATTTTGAACGTTAAGTCCGATTGATAAGGGTCCAGAAAAAATCTCTTCCCACCAAGTTTCTGTTACAACCATTAATATAGCCCCCTTGTACGATTATAATGCGCTGTGTTTAATAGAAAAAAATATCCATGTTCATTTCAATTGATAACATTTGACTGCTTGTTTGCTCGTTTTATTAACTTATCCCACCTTTCATGCAGGAAATCAATTGTACATTGTTGTAGTTATTACTATAGTTAATATGTGTGAACCGCTATAAATTATGCATAGTTTTTAAAGAAAGGGTGGAAAAAAATGAAATTTACGGCGCAAGATGTTGAACAAATGATAGAGGATCAACGTGCATTTTATTTTACACGGACGACGAAGGAAGTAGAATTTCGTAAGCAACAATTAGTGTTATTAAAAGAATCAATCAAAAAACATGAACACCAAATAATAGAAGCTTTAGCAGCTGATTTAAGAAAAAGTGAGTTTGAAGCGTTTGCAACGGAAATTGGCATTGTTTATGATAGCATTTCTTATTTTTTGAAAAATCTTGATAGCTGGATGAAACCAGAATTAGTAAAAACACCGATTCAATTTCAACCAGGGAAGAGCTATATTGTTCGCGAACCGTATGGTGTTGTACTAATTATTGGTCCATTTAATTATCCATTCCAATTAATAATGGAGCCGCTAATCGGTGCGATTATTGGGGGCAATACGGCCATTGTGAAGCCGTCTGAATCAGCTGTGCATACCGCGGCAATTGTCAAAACGATTATTGAAGAAACATTCGCTGAAAACTATGTTCGTGTTGTAGAAGGGGAAAAGGATGAAGTAACAGCTCTTATTCATGCGCCGTTTGATTATATTTTCTTTACAGGCAGTGTGGCTGTAGGGAAGGTAGTTGCCCGTGCCGCTGCGGAACGTTTAACACCCGTTGCACTAGAGTTAGGTGGGAAAAGTCCTGTTATCGTGGACCAAACAGCCAATTTAGAAGTAGCTGTTAAACGAATTGCTTGGGGGAAATTTAATAATACGGGACAAACATGTGTAGCACCAGATTATATTCTTGTGCATGAATCCGTTGCGAAAAAATTTGTGAAGCTGATGAAAAAGGCGTTACGTGAATTTTTCGGAGAGAATATTCAAAACAGCGAGGATTATGGGCGTATCATTAATTTACGCCAATTTGATCGCTTGCAAAATATACTAGATAGCGAACGAACTGCAGTTACATTTGGTGGCACTACGGACCGAGAAGATTTATTTATCGAACCGACGCTGTTAGAAAATATTACATGGGATAGTCCGTCAATGGAAGATGAATTATTTGGGCCGTTGCTACCGATTATGACGTATAAACAATTGCCACAAGCGATTCATGAAGTGCGCAAATTGCCAAAGCCATTAAGCGCGTATTTATTTTCTGAAAATGAAAAAGCGATTCAATATTTCCTACAAGAGCTTCCATTCGGCGGTGGCTGTATTAATGACGTGATTACACATGTTGGAAATAGTCATTTACCGTTTGGAGGAGTGGGACCATCTGGCAGCAAGGCTTATCACGGGAAAGCAAGTTTTGAAAGCTTTACCCACCCTAAATCCATTATGCAACGTTCAAATAAGCTTGCGAATAGTTTATTATTCCCACCGTATAAGCAAAAGGTGAAGCTTGTACGTACGATTATGAAATAATAAAATGACGAAGCCCCCATTTTCTATTCAAATGGGGGCTTCGTCTATGGAGAAAAAATTAATTTGGTTTAATCGGGAAGCTAATTAAAATGTCCGTTCCAACATTTTGTTTACTTGTGATTTTAATTGTACCGTGATGATCTTGAATAATTTTATTAATAATCATCATGCCTAAGCCAGTACCTTTTGTTTTTGTCGTGTAGAAAGGTTCAAAAATTCGTTCTAAAACATGTGGTGGAATGCCACAACCAGTATCCTTTATGCCGATAAAAACCTTGTTTTTGTCCATGTCTTTACATAATTCAATCGTAATAGTGCCACAATCATTAATCGCTTCCATCGAGTTTTTAAAGAGATTGATAAAGATTTGTTTAATTTGATTGGCATTGCCATGAATCATAGCATTTTCAAACACATTATTTATTTTTAGGGTAATGTTCCTTTGCTGAAATTCAAATTGGAAAAGGTGAGCAACCTCATCTAAAGTTTCACCTAAGTAAATCGAAACGAATTGATTTGCTTGCGGACGCGAAAGAACGAGAAATTCGGATAATATTAAATCAATGCCTTCAATTTCTTTTTGAATCAGTTTTGTATATTCATAATAAGGTGAAGAATCCCCATCATTCATCATTTGAACAAAGCCAGATATGACTGTCATCGGGTTTCGGATTTCATGGGCGACACCTGCAGCCATTTCACCAACTATTTTGAGCTTTTCGTTTTGTAAAACGAGATGTTCGTTTTCTTTAATATACGAGATGTCACGGGAAATAAGTGAAATAGCAATCATTTGTCCATTTGGGTCATAAATAGGCGATATCGAAATTTGAACGTCAATCAAGGTTCCGTTTCGTTTCATATCCTGCGTTTCGAACAGTTGAAGACTTTGCCCCATTAAAAGCTGTTTTGTTCGCTCAGCAGCCACCTCTGCATTTCCAGGAGGAATAAGCGGCAATATTTTTCCGATACTCTCCTCCTTAGTCCAACCATATAAACGTTCGAAGGCTGGATTCACCGTAATAATTGTATCGTCCAAATTAAAAACGACAATGGCATCCTCTGCATGCTCAAAGAACATGTTTAAGTAAGCCTCTTTGGATATCAAATTATTTTCGCGATCTATAGTGGACTGCTCTACACGATTCCATAGATATTTTACATAATAAGTTTGTAGTAAACTAACACCACAGACGAGTATCAAAAAAAATATAAATAAAAACTCTTCAATTCCACTTGAAATTTTAAAAGGTGAATGGGAGAAATTTAAAACGAAAAGTGATTCTGCAATCACGATTAGCGAAAAAAAAATATTAAGTGATATAGACCGATAAATACTTAAAATAATTAAAAAATATAAAAAAGAGTACAATGTAATAATATTTTCACTGTGATAGGTCAAAAATAATACATAAAAATGCCAACCAAAAATTAAGCTATATTGAAAAGTTTTTGGATTCACTTTTAAGAAATAGATGATTGAAAGACTAATCGAAATAGTAATACAAACCATTAAATTGGATGTAGGCAAATTAAAAAAACCAAGCCAAGGCGTAAAAATATGAAACAGCACTGAAAAAATTAGTGTTATATAGACTAATTGATTTCGTTTATGTAAAATGTCAAGTTGTTGCATGATACCTCCGATGTAAGAAATACTACCTATTATAATACATGAATTTGCTATGTCGATAAATGACGAATTTTGGTATGATAATAGATAGTGAATAAATAAATGGAAGTTTCATGTGATACGGCATGAATATATTTTTAATTTGTCCAAACGAAAGAATGGAAATTTATAAAAATGAGCAGTATGATGAAACTAATCATATAAATTACGAGCGAATAAAAGTGGGATTAAAGTGATGTTAATTTGGTGTAAACACTATATTTGGAGGAACGAATTATGTATGCAGAAGAGCTATTAAGTACACTTATGCAAAAAAAAGTGATCGGACAATTACCGAACATCATCAAAGACATTGCGATTGATTCTCGAAGTGTGCAACCAAGCAGTCTATTTATTTGTATTAAAGGCTATACAGTGGATGGGCATGAATATGCACAACAGGCAGTGGATGCAGGCGCAACTGTAATTGTAACAGAGTACGAGTTAGAGCTAGAAGGAAATGTCGCACAAATCATTGTCCAAAGTACAACGCGCACTTTAGGATTATTAGCTGCGAGATTTTTTGATTACCCATCTAAGGATTTAACGATGATTGGTATAACCGGTACGAACGGTAAGACGAGTGTTGCGGGTATTATTCATAATATTTTAATCGGACTGGGTGAAAAATCAGCGCTTTCAGGTACCATTGGATTTAATTTAAATGGTGTACTGTATGAGTCCGCTAATACAACAAGTGATGCGCTCAATACGCAACAAATGATTTTTCGTGCAAAAATGGAAGGCTGCCGTGCAATGGTCATGGAAGTATCTTCTCACGGGCTCTCTTTAGGTCGTTTAGCGGGCGTGGATTACGATGTGGCTATTTTTACGAATTTAACGCATGATCATTTAGATTTCCATGGAACGATGGAGGAATATGGAAATGCGAAAGGGCTATTATTTTCACAGCTCGGACAAGATTTAGAGAAAAATAAACATGTTGTATTGAATGCGGATGATCCGTGGTCAAAAAAATATGCGGACACAACACCTTTCCCGATTTGGACATATGGTTTACATAATGATGCCATTTTCCGTGCTACAAATTGCACGTATGAAAATGGGATGACGCATTTTGATATGGTCACGCCAGAAGGTACTTTCCATGTAAATATGCATTTATTAGGTGAATTTAATATTTATAATGTATTAGCGGCCACAGCAATGTTTTATGCGCGCGGTTTTACATTAGAAGCGGTTATTGAACAAATCGAAATGCTGCCACCAGTAAAAGGTCGAATGGAAAAGGTTATGACGGATTTACCAATTCAAATTTTTGTCGATTATGCCCATACATCCGATGCGATTGAAAAAGCAATTAATGCCGCATTGCCATATAAAAAACCAGAAAATAAATTGATTTTCTTAGTTGGAACGGGTGGTGGACGTGATAAAACGAAACGTCCAATCATGGCAGAAAAAGCGTCGGTTGCGGATTATGTCATTTTAACGACAGACGATCCTCGCTTTGAGGAGTTTGACAGCATTACAGGTGATCTTGCTAAAGGGATGGCTCATGACAATTATGCATGTATTGGTGACCGTGCTGAAGCCGTTCGTCATGCGATAAGTATTGCGAATGCTGGAGATATTATTATTTTTGCCGGTAAAGGGCACGAGGATTATCAAATTATTGAAAATACAAAATATCCTCATAGTGATGCAGAAATTGCGATAGAAGCAGGGAAATTAAAATTTGTTTAATTCAGAGGTACATTCAATCGCCGTATGTGTATGAAGCGCACATACGGTGTTTTTTAGTGGCGACACGTGCAGTAATGAAGGAACGTGTTACCATCTAGGAGGTGTTTAGTTAAGTGATCCAATCGTTTTTAATAAGCATGTTCATTTATTGCGTAGTGAGCTTGCCATTTTATATGATTTTTCGCTATCTTTATATGAGAACAAGAAAAATCATGTGGCCGAGGGAACTCGTCATGTTGCTCTTTTTTCTCTATTGCGTGAGTATATTTTCTCAAACAATTATACCTGATTTTACTATTGTGAATGGCCATCTTGTTTTCGATACGGCGAGTCCATATATGCGTAGTAACTTCACACTGCTTCAAACGATTCATTTGTACTATGATCAATTAAATGGTCCAATAGCGATGATCGCTTTTTACAATTTGGCGGGGAATATAATTTTATTTATTCCTTTTGGTTTCTTCATTCCACTGCTGTTTAAAAAGCTTAGAGGCTGGATTAAAATGCATATTGTCGCGCTTAGTATTCCATTGTTTATTGAGTGCACACAGTATTTTATAGGGCGTAGTATCGATATCGATGATGTATTATTAAATGCCATTGCAATTGTTATTGGATTTATTTTATATAAAGGACTGAACCGATACCTTAAAAAATGAAAAATATTAAGTAAAAAAGGTTGTCACTAGTAGTCCTTGTCTTTTAAAATAGGGAAGTATGGAAAAAGGAGACGGAATAAAAAATGACTTTAGAACAAGACATATTATCACGTCGTACATTTGCAATCATCAGTCACCCTGATGCTGGTAAAACGACGATTACAGAAAAATTACTATTATTCGGCGGTGCGATTCGTGATGCGGGTACGGTAAAAGGGAAGAAATCAGGTAAATTTGCAACATCAGACTGGATGGAAATTGAAAAGCAACGTGGGATTTCGGTAACGTCTTCCGTAATGCAGTTCGATTATTCAGGGTGCCGTGTCAACATTTTGGACACACCAGGACACCAAGATTTCTCAGAAGATACGTATCGTACACTATTGGCGGTAGATTCAGCGGTCATGGTAGTCGATGCAGCAAAAGGTATCGAGACACAAACGTTAAAATTATTTAAAGTATGTAAAATGCGCGGTATTCCGATTTTTACATTTATCAATAAGTTAGACCGACAAGGGAAAGAAGCCCTTGAGTTGATTGAAGAGCTAGAAGAAGTACTTGGGATTTCAGCGTATCCAATGAACTGGCCAATCGGTATGGGGAAAGAATTCCTTGGTATTTACGATCGTTATAACCAACGAATCGAACAGTTCCGTACAGAAGAAGCCGATCGTTATTTACCACTTGATGAGGCTGGTCATTTAGCTGTAGAACATCCGATGAAAGTGACATCTTACTATACGCAAGCAATGGACGATATTGAATTATTAAATGAAGCAGGTAATGCGTATTCTGAGGAAAGAATTCGTCGTGGTGAGTTAACGCCTGTATTTTTCGGTTCGGCATTAACAAATTTCGGTGTGCAAACATTCCTTGATACGTATTTAAAATTTGCTCCAGTACCGCAACCGCGTATTACAGAAGATGAGCAATTTATCGACCCTGTGGACCATAAAGAATTTTCTGGTTTCATTTTCAAAATTCAAGCAAACATGAACCCTGCTCACCGTGACCGTATTGCATTCGTACGTATCGTATCAGGTAAATTTGAACGTGGTATGAATATGACGCTTGCTCGTACAGGGAAATCATTTAAAGTGACACAATCTACGCAGTTTTTAGCAGATGATCGTGAAATTGTAGATGAGGCAGTAGCGGGCGATATTATCGGTCTTTATGATACAGGTACGTATCAAATCGGTGATACCGTTGTAGGTGGTAAAAAAGGCTTTAACTTTGAGAAATTACCACAATTTACACCAGAAATTTTCATGCGCGTATCTGCAAAAAACGTCATGAAAGGGAAGCAATTCCAAAAAGGTGTATTACAACTTGTACAAGAAGGCGCAATTCAGTACTTCAAAACATTACACACGGAAGATATTTTACTTGGCGCGGTTGGGCAATTACAGTTTGAAGTATTCCAACACCGCATGAGCAATGAGTATAATGTGGAAGTAATAATGGATCCTATCGGCAACAAGATTGCTCGTTGGATTGAAAATGAAGAAGAAGTGAAAGATTCGATGCATTCACAACGTTCAATGCTTGTAAAAGACCGTTTTGACAATAAAGTATTTTTATTTGAAAATGAATTTGCAATGCGTTGGTTCTCTGATAAAAATGAACATATTCAGTTGTATAGCTTCTTATAGGATTAACTAAAAACAAAATAAAAGTGGATTTGGAAAAGGGGACTGACCCCCGTATATAAGACAGAGGTCAAAAAAGCATTTATCCAACCAGTTGTCGGTATTGAACCGGCGACTGGTTGTTTAATTTCGCTT